>CAIWHP010000028.1 GCA_903912445.1 uncultured Lentisphaerota bacterium | reverse complement strand
TCCATTAAACGCGCCGGAATGGTCGGGCTCGTTGCGATGCTGTGTTTAGTCGCTGCGCGGGGCGAAGGCGGGGCCGCCAGCACCAACCTGTTTCCTTTTTCGCTGCCGAACGAAGAGTACACCGAGGGCATCGCCGATCTCGCGTTTCTCAACGCCAAGCCGGCCAACGATCTGGTCACGGTTCGCGATGGACATTTTTTCGCTGGCGGCAAGCCCATCCGGTTCTGGGGCGTGTGCGTCATCGGTACGGCGGCGTTTCCCTCGCACGCGGATGCGCCGGTCATCGCGCGGCGGCTGGCGGGGCGCGGCTTCAACCAGGTGCGGATTCACCTGATCGATGGCGCCTACGCGCCGAACGGTTTGTTCGACCCGGCCCACAAGGGCGAGCTGCGCATGTTGCCTGAGCAGCTCGATAAGCTGGACTTCTTCATCGCCGAGCTGAAGAAGTGCGGCATCTATGTGGAGCTGCCGGTGCATGGCTATCACTGGCGCAACATCACGGCCGGGACGGATTATCCGGGCGTGGACTTCTCGAAATTTGCACCGTTCAGCAGTGGCGTGCCGCTGTGGAACGAGCACTTCATCGCGACGGAGAAACAATTCGCCCGCGACTTCTTCGGGCATGTCAATCCCTACACCGGCAAGGCCTACACCGGGGAGCCGTGCGTCTCCACGCTGGAGATCATCAACGAGAACGGGCTCATCTGCGCGTGGCGCGGCGGCCATATCCGCAAGGTCTGGCCGGAGGTGCTGGTCGCGGAGTTGCAGACGCACTGGAACAAATTCCTCAAAACACGCTATGCCTCGACCGCGCGCGTGCGGCAGGCGTGGGCGGACGGCGCGACCCACGCGGATACGCGGGAGTTGCTGAAGAACGGCGCCTGGGCCGCCGATGCCAAGCCCTGGTATTTGCAGTGCGTGAAGCCCTCCACCGCCGCGCTGAACGTAGTTGTCGGCGGCGGCCCCGACGGCCGGCCGTATGCGGTGCTCTCCGGCGAACGCGCGACGGCGAAGCAAGCGTTCGTCATCCTGCAGCAGGGCGGGCTGGCCATCGAGAAGGGCGCTCGCTACAAACTTTCGTTCTTCGCCAAGGCCGATGTGGCAACCAACGCCACGCTGCATCTTGGCGTCGGCGTGTCCTTGAACCGCGCACCCTGGGTCAGCGTCGGCCTCTCCAGCGCGGTGGAGGTCGGCCCCGGCTGGCGCGAGGTGACGCAGTTCTTCGTGGGCGCGCAGGATGAACCCGCGGCCAAGCTGATGCTCACGCCGCCCACCAGCTTTTTCACTATTTCGCTGGCGAACCTCTCACTGCGCAAGGTGGATATCGTCGGGCTGCCGGCAGGCGAGTCGCTGGAGGCCGGCAGCATCGCGATGCCCTTGGCGCCGGACGACTGCGTGCGGCGCACGCGGCCGGTCGGCGCGGACTTCGTGGCTTTCCTCTATGAGCTCGATGCGCACTACTTCGACACCATGCGCGACTTCCTCAAGCGCGAGTTGCATTGCCTTCAGCCCATCAAGGGCACGCAGGTGGATAACTACAGCTCCTATTTCAGTCAGGCGCGCTGCGACTACATCGACGCACACGGTTACTGGCAACACCCGCATTTCCCACGCAAGCCGTGGGACCAGCAGGACTGGACGGTGGGCAATTCACCGATGATCGATCACGGCGCCGCGGTGGTGGTGGAGCTCGCGGAGCGGCGCGTACGCGGCCTGCCGTTTAACGTCAGCGAATATTGCCATCCTGCGCCGAGCACCTTCTGTGCGGAGCAAATGCCCACGATTGCCGCGCTGGGTGCGCTGCAGGATTGGGACGGCGTCGTGTTCCACTGCTGGCAGGAACAGGGCTACGACTGGCGTGTCCGGGATGTGCGGCCGCTGCCGTTCGACAAAATCGATGGCTGGTTCAACATCGCCCGGCATCCGGTCAAGCTGGTCACATTGCCCTTCGGCGCGCTCGCCTTCCGCCGCGGCGATGTGGCCGCAGCGCAGGGCGAGACGAGCATCGGCATCACGCTCGACGAGGAGAAGCGCTGGCTGGCCGGGCAATCCGGCGCGTCCTGGCGGGCCTTCGACGTCGCCGCAAGCCGCGGCGCGACGTGGCTCGACGCTTTCACGCACCGCCTGAATCTCGCGCTGGGTTCGTCAGCCACTCCCGCCTTCGTCGCCCCCGAACGCCGCCGCGCGCAGTCCGATACCGGCGAACTCGATTACGACCAGAGCGACCCGGCCGCCGGCGTGCTCACGGTCAATGCGCCGCGCGCCAAGGCCGTGATCGGCTTCGGCGCGGGCAAAACCTTTGAGCTGGGCGATGTCGTACTCAAGCCCGGCCCGACGCTACAGCGCGGCTTCGCCGTCATCACCGCCTCCGCGGTGCACGGCGCCGATTGCCACACGCCGGGCGCCCGCCTCCTCGTGACCGCCACCGGCTATGTGGAAAACCAAGGCATGGGCTGGAACGCCGAGCGGACGTCCGTCGGCAAGCAGTGGGGCACAGGCCCGGTCGTGTGCGAGGGCATCCCCTTTACGCTGATCCTGAAGGCGAAGCACGCCAAGGCGTGGGCCTTGGATCCGCACGGCCGGCGCGGTGCGGCAGTTTCCGGCGCTGCCACAACGGATGGAATCCAGTTTGTCTTTGGACCAGAGCAGCGCACGCTTTGGTACGAGATCGATATTGAATGATGCAAAGAAAGGCAGCCGCAGATGAATACATCGCGCCGTGATTTCTTGAAACGCGTGGGCCTCGGAACGCTGGGCGCGCTAACTTTTCCAATGCTTGGAAAAAGTGAGCAGTCAGGTTTCCAATCCTTGGAAAAGTCGCGCCCCTTCGACTCCGCTCAGGGCAGGCCCAACATCGCTGTGATCCTCGTGGACGACATGGGCTTCTCGGACATCGGCTGCTACGGCAGCGAAATCCCGACGCCGCATCTCGACGCGCTCGCGGCGAACGGCCTGCGCTTCACGCAGTTCTATAACACCGCGCGCTGCTGTCCGACGCGCGCGTCGCTGCTGACCGGTCTCTATCCGCACCAGGCGGGCGTCGGCCACATGACCGAGGACAAGGGCGAGCCGGGCTATCAGGGTCGCCTCAACGACCGGTGCGTGACCATCGCCGAGGTGTTGCGCCCAGCGGGTTACTTCACGATCATGAGCGGCAAGTGGCATGTGGGCCAGAACCACGGCGTCGCGCCGTGGACGCGTGGCTTCGAGCGTTCGCTCAACGCGGCCGCCGGCGGTTTCTACTATCCCGACAGCCCGCGCACCGAGCTGTTTCTCAACGGCGAAAACGTCGGCCGGCGCGGCGGCAAGCTGCCGGACGAGTGGTATTCCACCGACCTCTGGACAGACTTCGGCATCAAGTTCATCGACGAGGCGCTGGCTGCCAAGAAACCGTTCTACCTGCACCTGTGTTTCAACGCGCCGCATTTCCCGCTGCAGGCGCCGCAGGACGAGATCGCCAAATTCCGTGGCAAGTACAAGGCGGGCTGGGACAAGCTGCGCCTGCGGCGCCACGCGAAGCAGGTCGGCATGGGCCTGATGGATAAGGCGTGGCCGCTCGCGCCGCAGCCGGAGCAGGTCAAGGCCTGGGACGCGCTGACGCCGGAACAGCAGGACCGCTTCGATCACATCATGGCGATTTATGCCGCAGTCGTCGCACACATGGATGCGGCGGTCGGCCTGCTCGTGGCGGCGCTCAAACAGCGCGGCGTCCTCGACAACACGCTGATCCTGTTCATGAGCGACAACGGCGCGAATGCGGAGAGCGGGCCGGAGGGGAAGCTCAACGGCAATCCGCCCGGCTCGGCCACGTCGGATGTCTTCGAGGGCCAGTCGTGGGCCACACTCTCGAACACCCCGCTGCGCCGCTACAAGCATTTCAATCACGAGGGTGGCATCTCTTCGCCGCTGATCGCGCACTGGCCCGCGCAGATCAAGACGCCCGGCGAGTTCCGCCAGCAGCCCGGCCACCTGGTGGACATCATGGCCACGTGCGTGGACGCAGGCGGCGCGAAATATCCGGCCGAGTTCAACGGCAAGGCGATCCAGCCGATGGAAGGCCGCAGCCTCGTGCCCGCGTTCGCCAACAAGCCGATCGAGCGCGAGGCGCTCTACTGGGAACACGAAGGCAATGCCGCGATCCGTGTTGGCGACATGAAGCTCGTGCGCCTCGGCGCGAGCGGGCCGTGGGAACTCTACGACCTGAAAGCCGACCGCACCGAACAGCACGACCTCGCAGCAGCGAAACCCGCTTTGGCCAAGGAACTCGCCGCCAAGTGGGATGCGTGGGCCGCGCGCTGCAACGTCAACCACAAGGCTGGCACCGCCGGTGCCGGTGGCGGTAAGAAGAAAAAGAAGAAGAATAAGAGCGGTTGATTGGGCAGGGGCGCAGTCTTGCCTGCGGTGAGCCTGTCGAACCGCTGCGCCCAATGTGTATCGCAGGGGGAACAGTCATGAGATTTGCAATGGTTGTGCTGTTGGGCGGCGCGCTTTTGCCATGCGCCGGCCCTGCCGCGCCCGCGCCGGAAAACCTCGCGCCCAATCCCGGCTTCGAGGAGCCGCTCGGCAAGAGCTGGTCGCTGCCCAAGCCGCAATTCAGCCTCTGCGCTGAGCAGCCGCGCTCCGGCGCGCACTGTCTGAAGATGGAAAATGCCGACCCGAAGAAATACCTGCTTTGCTCGGTGCGCCCGAAGCTGATTCCGGGCCGCAGCTATGAGGTCGAGGCGTGGGTGCGTTCCAAGGGCCTCAAGGGCGGCGACTCCGGCGGCGCGACCCTCTGCGTCGAGTGGTCGGATGCGGACGGCAGGTTCATCGGTGGCTGCTACCCCAAGGGCCTGCAGGGCACGCACGCGGAGTGGACGCGCGTGGTCGGGCTCACCGGCCGCGTGCCGACCAACGCCGCACGGTTCAGCCTCTCGTGCTACCTGCGCCGCGGCGTGACGGGCACAGCGTGGTGGGACGACGTGGCCGTCCGCGAATTCCATCCGCCGGTGATCGAGATGCTGACCACCGATCGCTATCGCGACCAGGCCGATGGCGGCCGCGTCACGGTCCATGCCGGCCTCGCGCTAGCCGAGAACCTGCTCGCTGTGGCGGCGGTGCAGCTCGAACTCGCCGTACTCGACCATGGCGGAAAGTGCGTGGCCACCGGCAAACAGATCAAGCTGCTCGCCGACGAGGCTGCACTGGAGTTCGATGCCGCGCCGCTCGCGCCCGGCGTCTACACGCTGCGCTGCAGCGTGCGCAACGCCGCTGGCGCTGAGGTGGGCCACACCGACCTGCCCTTCACGCGCGTCGCCGCCTTCCCGCAGCGCAAGGCGTTCATCGATGAACATCGCCGGCTGATCCTCGACGGCCAGCCGTTCTTCCCTCTCGGCACCTACTGGGGCGCGGTGAAGCCCGACGAGATGGCGCTCTACGGCAAGTCGCCCTTCAACTGCATCATGCCCTACGCCGACATCGGCCGCGCCGGCGCGGACCTCGCCTGGTCGAACGGCATCCGCGTGATCTACAGCGTCAAGGACCTCTATCCCTGTCTGCGAAAGAATCTCAAGACCGATGCCGATGCGCGCCAGGCCATCGTGCAGCGGGTCGGCGCGCTCAAGGATCATCCCGGCATCATCGCCTGGTACATCAACGACGAACTGCCGCTGACGATGCGCGACGAGCTCGCCGCGCACCGCCAGTGGCTCGAGGAGCTCGACCCCGGCCGCCCGACGTGGGCCGTGCTCTATCAGGTGGACCAGCTCCGCGGCTACGTACCGACCTGCGATGTGCTCGGCACCGACCCCTACCCCCTCGGCCGCAAGCCGCCCGTGATGGCGCGCGACTGGACACGCAAGTCGCTCCGCGCCTCGCTCGGCGCGCACGCCGTCTGGATGGTGCCGCAGATTTTCGACTGGAACGCCTATCACAAGGCGGGTGACAAGGCGCCGCCGCCCCACCCTCCGACGCTCGCGGAGATGCGCGCCATGGCCTGGAGCTGCCTCGCCGAAGGGGCGAACGGGCTGATCTTCTACTCGTGGTTCGATCTCTGGAAGATGGACAACCCCAAGACCGTGGATGGCCACACCCCGGCACGCGAGCCGTTCGACGAACGCTGGCGCGACGTGACCACGATGGCCGCCGAGATCCGCGACTTCGTCCCCGTGCTGCTCTCCATCGAGCCGGTCGCGCAACCACAGGCCGAGGCGCCGGCGGACTTCGCCTGGCGCGCGCTCGTCAAGGATGGCGCCACCTGGCTGATCGCCATCAACAACAATGAGCACGCCGCCGCCACCGCCGCCTTCCGTTTCGCTGCGCCCTTCGCCAAGGCCACCGCCCGTTTCCCCGGCGCGCAGCCCATAGGTGGTGGCGCAGAATGGAAGCTCACCTTGCCCCCGCTCTGCGTGCAGTGCGTGAAGCTGGAGCGGTAGGGCTTACGCGCTACTGCTTTTGTGGAGTGCCACATCTTTTCCCAACCCCGGAAAAGTGGATTGTGCTTTATGCCAAGGTCTGTAAAAGTCTCTCCGTTGCGAGGCGGAAAAGGGAAAGCGTGCAACAGGCGGTCGCTTTTTCTTGTGTAGAGCTTGATGAACACTATGAAAAAACCAATCTTGCCGTTGCTCGCCGCGCTGCTTGGCGGCAGCACCATCGGTGGCTATGCTCAAGTCGTGCACACTGAGCTCAAGGGCGAAGGTTTCGTCGCGGACTTCTACTGCAAGGCCGGGGCCGCGACCAAGCCGGCCATCCTGTTCCTCGGCGGTTCCGAGGGTGGGCGGCCGGACCTGCATCTTCCGCAATTCTTCGCGGAGAACGGTCACCCCGTGCTGGCGCTCGCCTACTTCAAGGAGCAAGGCCTGCCGGAAACGCTCCAGCTGGTGCCGTTGGAGTATTTCGACAAGGCCTTGGCGTGGTTGGCACGCAGCGACCGCGTTCCGCGCGGCGGCATCGTGGTCTTCGGCCTGTCGAAAGGCGCCGAGCTGGCCCTGTTGCTGGCGTCGCGCAAGCCGGAGATCAAGGGCGCGATCGCCCTCGCGCCCAGCTCCGTGGTCTGGGACGGCATGCCGAAGCAATGGTGGCCGCCGGATCCGAAATCGAGCTGGAGCTGCGGCGGCAAGCCTCTGCCGTTCGTGCCCTATGACTTCAGCCAGGCCATGGCCAAAGGCGATCCGTTTGCGATTCGCAAGTTCTACGAGAAAGCGCTGCAGCAACACGCCGCCGTGGAACAGGCGACCATCGCTGTGGAAGCGATCAACGGACCCATCCTGCTGGCCTCGGGTCACGACGACCAGATGTGGCCATCGGAAACGATGGCCGACGCCATCTGCGCCCGGCTCAAGGCGAAAGGCTTCACGCACCACTGCGAGCATCTCAAGTATGCCGACGCCGGCCACACCCTGACCGAGTATTACATGATGGGCGGCACGCACGAGGGCAACCAGCGCGCGCGCCTCGACCTCGCGACCAGGATGCTCGCCTTCCTCAACGGGCTTGTCGGGAAGCTTGTGCAGCGCGCAGACGCGCCGGCAGTTCCCTCCGCCTCGCCCGCCACTGCCGTCCCGTGAGGCCGTAGTGCTGGCGGCGCTGGGTGAGTGACCTGCAGGGTTTCGCCGTGGAGCGCGCAAGCTGGCTCCTCCGATTAGCTGAATTTCCCTGTCAAGTTGAAGGCGGCAATCTGCTGCGCAGGACGCGGCCGAAGGCGCAAGCGCTGCTCACATGCATTGGATAATTCGCCGGGGTCACCGACCCCGGCTACAGAAGGTTTCCCTCCGCGCGCCAGCGTTCAGGCTGTTGTGATCAGCGTCGCGGGCGCGGGGCTCACAGCACGGCGGTGAAGTCGGTCTTCGCGTCGATGCGCATCACCGTGTCGGCGATCAGCCGGGCGGCGAGCGCGGCGTCCTCGAGGCAGATCATCTCGACGGGGCTGTGCATGTACCGGTTGGGCACGCTGACCAGCGCGGTGGCCACGCCGGCGCGGCTGAGCTGGATCTCGTTCGCGTCGGTGCCGGTGCCCCGCGGCTCGGCTTCGATCTGATGCTGGATTTTTTTCTTCGTCGCCGTGTCCTGCAGCAGGCCGAAGAGCACGTGGTTGATGTTCGGTCCGCGCGTGATCACCGGGCCCTTGCCCAGCTGGATGTCGCCGAAGCGCTTCTTGTCGTTCTCCATCGTCGGGAAATCCGTGGCGAACGTCACATCCACGGCAATGCCGACCTGCGGGTCGAGCGCGTAGGCGCTGGTGGTCGCGCCGCGCAGCCCGATCTCCTCCTGCACGGTGGCGACGGCGATGACCTCGGCGGTCGGGTTCATCTTCGCCAGCAGGCGCGCGGCCTCGAGCACGACGAACGCGCCGGCCTTGTCGTCGGTCGCCTTGGAAACGTAGCGGTTGTTCGGCAGCGCGACGAGCTCGGCGGCGATGGCGCCGGGATCGCCGATGGAGACCAGCTCCTCGGCTTCCTTCTTGTTCTTCGCGCCGATGTCGATCCACAGGTCATCCAGCTTGACGGCCTTGTCGCGCTCCTCCGCCTTCAGCAGGTGGATCGGCTTCTTGCCGATGACGCCGGGCACGCGGCCCTTCTTCGTGCAGATGAGCACGCGCTGGCCCTGGAGGATCTGCGAGTCCCAGCCGCCGATGGGACCGAAATAGAGGAAGCCCTTGTCGTCGATATACGTCACCTGCACGCCGATCTCGTCCACGTGGCCGGCGAGCATGACGCGCGGGGCGCCGCCCTTGTTGAGCCGCGCGTAGGTGTTGCCGTGCTGGTCGCGCCAGACGTCCTTGGTGAACGTGCGCGCCTCCGCGGCCCACACCTGGCTGGACTCGCCCTCGAAGCCCGACGGGCTGATGGTCGCCATCAACTTCTCGAAAAACTTTACCGATACCTTGTCCATGGTTATCTCCTGGATTTCTGCCGTCGCGCGGCGGCGGAACTATACACAAAACCGCCCTGCATTCCAGCGCTATGCCCGCCGCCCCCGCATCGCGCCGTAGGCTTCCAACGCGCGATGGCGCGCGGCGTCGTGGTCCACGAGCGGCGGCGGATACGCGGAAGTGCCCAGCTCCGGCACCCAGCGGCGGACATAGTCGCCGGCCGCGTCGAACTTCTTCTGCTGCAGCGCGGGGTTGAAGACGCGGAAATAGGGCGCGGCGTCGGCGCCGCAGCCGGCGGCCCACTGCCAGCCGAGGGTGTTGTTCGCCAGGTCGGCATCCACCAGCGTATCCCAGAACCAGCGGGCGCCCTCAAGCCAGGCGAGCCGCAGGTCCTTGACGAGGAACGACGCGACGATCATCCGCACGCGGTTGTGCATGGAGCCCGTGTGCCAGAGCTCGCGCAGGCCGGCGTCCACGATCGGGAAGCCCGTGCGCCCCCGCTGCCAGGCCCGGAGCGCCGCGGCGTCGGTGTCCCACGGGAAGCGCGCGAACTCCGCACGCAGCGGCTGCTGCGGCGTGTGGGGAAAATGCCAGAGCAGGTGGTGCGCGAAATCCCGCCAGCCGAGCTGCCGCCGGAAGTCCGCCGCGCCCGCCGGCAGCGCGTGCCAGGCCTGCCGCGGGCTGACTTCGCCGAAGTGCAGATGGGGCGCGAGGCGCGACGTTCCCGCCAGCGCCGGGAAATCGCGCTGCGCGGGATAGGCCAGGGCGTTGAAGTGTTTCAGCAGTTTGTGCGCGCCGCGCTCGCCCGGCTGCCAGGCCGCGCGCAGACCCGCGGCCCAGTCAACCCTGGGGAGGAGTTCCAGGGACTGGAGGTCCGCGGACGAGAACGAGGACGACGACGATGGCGATAAGATCGGGGGCGCAGGCAGCGGCGGTTGGGGCGGCGGCTCGGCCAGGCAGCGCCGCCAGTACGGCGTGAAGACCTGAAAGGGCCCGCCCGCCTGCTTGGCGATGCTCTCCGGCTCGAACAGCAGGTTCGCACCGAAGCTCTGGACCGCTATGCCGCTCCGACGCAGGGCCGTGGCGATGTGTTCGTCGCGCTCGCGGATGGCGGGTTCGTAGAGGCGGTTCCAGAACACGGCGGTCGCCCCGGTTGCACGGATGGCGTCCTGCAAGACGGCGAGGCTCGCGCCGCGCCGCACGATGAGTGGCGCGCCGCGCTGGCGCAGGTCGTGCCCGAGCGCGAGCAGCGAGTGATGCAGCCACCAGCGCGAGGCCGCGCCGGGCGCCCACGGAGCCTCCTCGTCGGGCGCCCAGATGAAGAGCGGCACGCTCCGCCCCCCACGGGCCACCGCGGCCGTGAGCGCGGGATTATCCGCCAGCCGCAAATCGCGCCGGAACCAGACGATGGAGACAGGCTTGGAGCGAGGGGATGAGGCTGTCATGGGATAAGAGCAGTGGCGTGAGGCGAAGAAGACAGCTTGTTGCACTCAGTCGCACTGCACCATCGCTCCCTTACGCTTTTCACGGTATGCGGGCGTCCGTGGGATGGTAGGTCGGCTTGGGAAACTTCATCTTCAGGCCCTTGAGCGTCTCGACGATAACCTCCGAGACGGCCCAGTTGCGGAACCATTTGCGGTCCGCCGGGATCACGAACCACGGCGCGGCGGCGGTGCTGCAGCGCGTCAGCGCCTCCTCGTAGGCCTCCTGATAGGCGTCCCAGCATTTGCGCTCCGTAAAATCGCTGGGCGCCACTTTCCAGCGCTTGGTGGGATCGTCCAGGCGCTCCTGCAGGCGCACGCGCTGCTCGTCACGGCTGGTGTGCAGGAAGAATTTCAAGATGACGGTGTCGTTTTGCGCCAGGATTTTTTCGAACGCCTTGATCTGGTCATAGCGCCGTTTCCAGATGTTGCGCGGGACCAGGTCGTGGACCCGGACGACGAGCACATCCTCGTAGTGCGAGCGGTTGAAGATGCCGATCTCGCCGCGGGCCGGCACGACGTGATGGACACGCCAGAGGAAATCGTGGCCCAACTCCTCCGGCGTCGGTTGCTTGAAGGACCTGACGTAGCAGCTTTGCGGGTTCAGGCCGGACATGACATGGCGGATGGTGCCGTCCTTGCCGCTGGCGTCCATGCCTTGCAGCACGATCAGCAGCGCGTGCTTGCGCTCCGCATAGAGCAGGTTTTGCAGCTCGCTCATGCGCGCGACGTTCTCGCGCAGCGCGTCGAGGGCATCGTCCTTGTCCTTGAAGCCGTCAGTCCACGCCGCATCCCGGTCGGCGAGCCGCACGGCGTGTCCGGGCTTGATGCGGAATTGTTTGCTCCAGTTCATCGTGGCCTCCTATTTTCCAAAGATCATTTTGACGGCGACAACCGCCAGCAGCACGCCGAAGCTGCGGCGCAACATCAACTCGGGGATCAGGTGGGCGACCTTCGCGCCGACCCAGCCGCCGAAGATGAAGCCCAGGCAGATGAGCGCGGCGGCGGCGATGTTGACGTTGCCTTCCTTGTAATAGGCCCACGCGGCGAAGATGCCGATCGGCGGGATCATCAGCGCGAGCGTCGTGCCCTGCGCCAGGTGCTGGCTCATGCCGAAGAGGTAGACCAGCACCGGGATGATCAGGATGCCGCCGCCGATGCCGAACAGGCCGCTCAACACGCCGGCCGCCAGTCCCACGACGATGAATGCGATGTTCTGCCACATATCTCGCTCCTGTTGTCCGGGCGAAGCTTAACACAGGGCCGCGCGGCCTTCACATCCAAACGGACAGCTGGCAGGCGTCTCCCTAAGAGCCTGCCTGTCCCACGGTTCCGTTGCGGGCGAGGTGTCCGACCATGCGAAAAATGGACTAACCATGAAACTCACGCCTAGCCGATGCAGCTCAATCGTCCTCGTTCTCGTCGTCGTCCTCTCTCTGCAGTTACAGCATATTTTCGAGGACGAGAACGAGGACGATGGACGAGGACGAAGGGAAATGCGGTCACATCCGCAGCCAGACCCAGGCGAGGAGGACGAGGAAGGACAGCAGCGTCACCGGCACGCCGGTGCGCGCGTGCTCGCGGAACGTGATCGTCACGCCGAGCTTCCGCGCCTGCTCGATGACGATGAGGTTGGCGATGCTGCCGATGACGATCAGATTGCCGGCGAAGGTGCTGGCGAGCGCGAGCACATAGTTGGCTTCCGGCGAAGCGCCCGGCAGCAGGCGCGTCAGCAACATCACCGCCGGCACATTGCTGACGAGGTTGGAAAGCACGGCGGTGACGAGCGCCAGGCCCGGCAGCTGGTGCAGGTCCCAGCCGTGCGCCGCGAGCCACGCGGGCAATTGCGCCGGCAGCCCGGTCAGCTCCAGGCCGTGGGTGACGACGAACAGCCCGCAGAACAGCGTCAGCAGGTGCCAGTCCACGAGGCCGAGGATCCAGCTCGTCACCATCTTGCGGCTGCACAGCAGCCAGCCGGCGACCGCGATGGCGACCAGCTCGCGCGGCAGGTGCGTGAAGAACAGCGCCACCAACACCACGACGGCGAGCAGGCCCTTGTAGCTCTGGCGCGCTTCGTACGGGGGCTCCACGACGGTGCTGACCGGCGGTGCGCCGGCATCCAGCTGGAAGCGCCCGCGATAGCGCCACGCGAGGAAGCCCCACGCCAGCGCCAGCGCCAGCAGCGACGGCGGCAGGCACCAGAGCAGGAACGCGCCGAAGTCCAAATGCGCCGTCTGGCCGATCAACATGTTCTGCGGGTTGCCGATGATCGTCGCCGCGGAGCCGAGGTTGGTCGCCAGTGCGAGGCCGAGCAGGAACGGCACCGGGTTGAGCCGGGCGCGCAGCAGTGCGACGGTGACGACCGGGGTGAAGGTCAGGCAGATGATGTCGTTGGTCAGCACGGCGGAGAGCGCGGCGCTCGTTCCCATCAGCAGCGCGAGGAAACGGGCTGGCCGGGCCAGGAACCGGCTCAGGACCTGCGCGGCGTGCGCATAGAAGCCGCCGAGCCGCAGCTGCGCCGAGACGACCATCAGCGCATAGAGCAACATCAGCGTCGGCATGTCCAGCGCCTGGAACGCCGCGTGGGTGTCCATCACGCCGACGGCGACCATCGCGATGGCGCCGAGCAGCGCGAAGCCCGTCCGGTCCAGCGCCAGGCCCGGCAGCCCGCCCAGCGCCACGCCAAGGTAGGTGAGCGAAAAGATGATGAGGGTGATCGTCTGCACGCGCCGAAGATAGCCGAAGCCCCGCCGCAGCGGAAGGCCCCAAGCGGGGGAGACCAGAGGACAGAAGTCGGAGATCAGAGTTCAGAAGTCAAAGGTCAGCAGGGCGCGAGCAAACAAAACGGCGGCGTGACACGCCGCCCTCCAGGAACCCAATGGAGGGCGCAGCGCTCCAACACTCCAAAAGAATCCGACCGCTCGATCCTATTCGTCCTATGCTCTCTGTGACAATTCCACGCCGTTGGCGCGCCGGGGATATTTTGCTTTTCGCGCGACGGTTGCGCATGGGCAGCGCGGCGCGTAAGCTGGACCATCATGAAAACGATCAAGACCACGTTCTTCGATGCGAAGCCCTACGACCGCGAAACGTTCAACGCGGTGGCGGGCGGGTCTGGCGTCGAGTTGAAATACTTTGCGGGGCACCTGAGCGCGGACACGGTCCAGGTGGCGGCGGGGGCGGAGGCGGTCTGCATCTTCGTCAACGACGCGGTGACGCGCGAGGTGGCCGATGTGCTCTACGCGCAGGGGGTGCGGCTGATCGCGCTGCGCTGCGCGGGCTACAACAACGTGGACCTGAAGGCGGTCTACCAGCGCCTCCACGTGGTGCGCGTGCCGGCTTATTCGCCCTACGCGGTCGCGGAGCACGCGGTGGCGCTGCTGCTGACGCTGAACCGCAAGACGCACAAGGCCTACTTCCGCACGCGCGACGGCAACTTCGCGATCAACGGGCTGCTGGGCTTTGACCTGCACGGCAAGACCGCCGGCGTGGTCGGCACGGGCAAGATCGGCCGCGTGATGGCCGGCATCCTGCGCGGCTTCGGGATGCGCGTGCTGGCGTTCGACCCCTTCCCGGATGCGGCCTTCGCGCAGGCCAGCGGCTGCACCTATGCCGACCTGCCGGCGCTCTACCGCGAGTCCGACGTGATCACGCTGCACTGCCCGCTGACGCCGGAGAATGTGCGGATGATCAACGCGGACTCGATCGCGCAGATGAAAAAAGGCGTGGTGATCATCAACACCGGCCGCGGCAAGTTGATCGACTCGCTCGCGCTGATCGGCGGCCTGAAATCGGGCCAGGTCGGCGCGGCAGGCCTCGACGTCTACGAGGAGGAGACCGAGTATTTCTTCGAGGACTTCTCCGCGGCGGGGATCGACGACGACGTGCTGGCGCGGCTGATGACCTTCCCGAACGTGCTGATCACGTCGCACCAGGCGTTCTTCACGCGCGAGGCGATGACGAACATCGCGCAGACGACGCTGGACAACATCCGCGGCTTTTTCGACCGCGGCGAGCTGCCCCACGAGATCTGCTACCGGTGCGGCGAGGCCACCTGCCAGCGCAAGGCCAGCGGCAAGTGTTTTTGAGCGGCCGCGATCAGTCTCGACAAAGGGAGTGCCCCGCCGGTAGTATCCGCGCGCAATGGACCCCATCAATCCAGACGGAAAAGCGCAGTCGGATGTTTCCGAACTGCTGGTAAACCTTAATTTCGTGCCGCAGTGGGCGCGGCAATCGCCGCAGGAAAACCCCTACGCGCGGCACGAAGGGCGCGAGCGCCGCGAAGAGCGGCCCGAGCGGCCGTCGCGCGACCGGCGCG
>CAIWHP010000027.1 GCA_903912445.1 uncultured Lentisphaerota bacterium | reverse complement strand
CTTGTGGCTTGGAATCGCCTTGGTAGTGCTTGGGGTGTTCCTGAATCTGGCGGCGCTGGCACGTTATCGCCGCTATCTTCGACACCTCGCTCAAGGCATCATGCCCGAAGCCAAGCCGCGCCTTGAAACGGCGGTTGCTGTGACACTGGCACTGCTTGGCCTGGCGTCAGTCCTTTACCTCCTGTTCGTCGCGTAGGCAAACAGGCAAACCCCTTGCTGGGATGGCCCACATGAGATTGTGATGAACAAGGTCCTCGCAAACAAAAGAAGGCTGCAGGCCGGGGCCGAAAGCATTCTTGACAGCATTTCCGACGGCGTGTTCACCGTGGACGACGACTGGTGCATCACCTCGTTCAACCGCGCCGCCGAGACCATCACAGGCCTGCGCCGCCGCGAAGCCATCGGCAAGCCGTGTTCGGATGTGTTCCGCGCGAGCATGTGCGAGGCGGATTGCGCGCTCCGCCACACCGTCAAGACCGGCAAACCCATCGTCAACAAATCGGCGTTCATCGTGAATGCGGATGGCCGCCGCATACCGATTTCCGTCTCCACGGCCATTCTTCGCGATGAACGCGGCCGGATTGTCGGCGGCGCGGAAACGTTCCGCGACCTCAGTCTGGTCGAGGAGTTGCGCAAGGAACTCGAAGGCCGGTTCCAGATTGGCGATCTGGTGAGCCGCAGCACAGCCCTGCGCCGCGTCTTCGATCTCTTGCCCCAGATCGCGCCCAGCGACGCGACCGTGCTGATCCACGGCGAAACGGGCACGGGCAAAGAACTCCTGGCGCGTGCCATCCATAACCTCAGCCCGCGCAAGAGCAAGGCCTTCGTGCCGGTCAACTGTGGCGCCTTGCCCGACACCCTGCTGGAATCCGAACTGTTCGGATATGTCAAGGGCGCGTTCACGGGGGCCGGCAATGACAAGCCCGGCCGTTTCGCGCTCGCCGAAGGCGGCACGGTATTCCTGGACGAGATCGGCGATATCAGCCCGGCGATGCAGATCCGCCTCCTGCGCGTGCTCCAGGAACGCACCTACGAACCTCTGGGGGGCACGCAAACGCGGCACGCCGACGTGCGCGTCATCGCCGCCACCCATCGGGACCTCGCCGCGCTGATCCGGAAAGGTGCCTTCCGTGAGGACCTTTTCTACCGCTTGAACGTCGTCAAACTGGACCTTCCTCCCCTCCGCAAGCGCAAGGAAGATATTCCTCTGCTCGTCGAGCACTTCGTCGCGCGGTTCAACCGGCGGCAGGGCAAGTCGATCGCTGGCGTCACATCGGACGTCCTGGCGCTGCTTATGGCCCACGACTATCCCGGCAACGTGCGGGAGTTGGAGAACATCATCGAGCGGGCCTTCGTGCTTTGTACTGGCGGTAAGATCGAGCGAACTCACATGCCGCCAGAACTTACCGGCCAGCCAACCGCGGCGGCCGCGCCGACGGGCGACAGTATCGCCGCGCAGACCCGCGCCGCGGAAGCGCAGGCCATTCGGACGGCCCTGGAGCGACACGGGTTCAACCGTCTGGCCGCCGCCCACGCGCTCGGTCTGCACAAGAGTACGCTCTTCCGTAAGATCAAGGCGCTGGGGATTGCGCTTCCCGCGCAGGACGGCCGCACCGCGCTGTCCTGAATCTCTCCACCCTCAGCCGTTTCCATGTGCGCGGCGAATCGAGCGTCCCTTGAGCGATAAACCTACCACGCAGGCCAACGCCAGAGTCATCAGTCCGCCGACGAGCCCTGCCACGGAGGTCCCGACTTTGGCTGCCGGCCACGGTTCCGCTTCGGCTTGTTCCGCGGATGCCGATCCGGGCTGGGCGGGCTTGAACCCAT
>CAIWHP010000026.1 GCA_903912445.1 uncultured Lentisphaerota bacterium | reverse complement strand
AGGACGCGGCGTGCCAAGCGTTACAACCGTTCTTGCGGGAGACCGCGCGGGTCCGCTCCTTGGTGGGCGACGGCTGGCTCTATGCTCAAGCAAACGCTTCGTAGCCGACTTTATACCTGCGATCTAACGGAAGTGGTATGAGAGTGCGGTAGCCATTCCGAAACCGCATTCTGACGTTAACCACTCCGGCCCTGCGGCCCGTGCCGTCCGCGCCGTGGCGGGAGTTGATCAAGCGCGTCTGGGAGGTTGATCCGCTGCGCTGCCCGCGGTGCGGCGCGGAGATGGCCAAGATGGCGGCGATCCGAGGTCCGGCAGTCATAGTGCAGTCGAAAAGCGGCCCATCCCTGGTGGGTGCGCCCAAGCAATTGCTTATCTGGTCTTCTCCGCATCCACGCCGAGCTGTTTGAGCAGGAAGGCGATGACGTCGCCCTTGCCCGATGAGTCGCGCAGATAGATCTCGCACTTCACGCTGACTTCGTCGCAGCGTTTCTTGATGGCTTGCGCATGGCGGGGGTGGTGGACCAGTTCGCCGCGGTTGGTGGGCTCGCCGTCCGGCATCGAGCAGGTCATGATGATCGGCGGATCGTCCTTGGTGAGCTGGCTGATCATGCTGCAATCGGCGAGGACTTTCTTCCCGGCGTCGGTCTTGAAATCGTCGCGGCTTTTGAAGTGATAGAACTTGATGTCCTCGTCCTCGCCGCGAATCCACTCGGGTTTGAACTTGCCGATGATCTTCTCCCACTCGGTCATGTCATAGGTGGCCTGGCCGTTCATGCAGCCCGCGGCGGCTAGGCGGGAGGACTGGCGCAGCGCGGGGTCATTGTTCTTCGGGTCCGCGAGGTCCTCGTGGACCGCGAGCCACAGCGAGGTGCCCGCTCCGGCCGAACCGCCGTGCGCGGCGATGCGCTGCGGGTCGAGGTTGTACTTGGCGGCATGGAGCCGGACGAACTGGATCGCCCGCGCGGCGTCGCGGAGGATGGCCTGGATCGGGGCCTGCTCCCGGAAGCGGTAACTGATGCTCATGAACGACACGCCCGCGTCGAGGCAGCGCCGGATGGAGTCGGGGCTGGCCTTGGACTTGTCACCGCCGACGAAACCGCCGCCGTGGATGAACACCACCAGCGGCGTGGGCTTGTCCGACTTGGCCAGCCAGAGGTCGAGCACGTTGCGCTCGTGCGGCCCATAGCGCACGTCCGCGTGCGTCGGCGCCGGCAGCGCGGTTTTGCCGGTCTCGGCTTTGCCCCCGCGCTTGCCGGTCATCTTCTGCCGGTAGGCGCGCGCCTCCTCCACCATGAGCTTCCCGTCCTTGTTCGCATCGGCATCGGGGAACCGTTTGAGCAGCTGCTGCAACTGCTCCGGCGTGACCTCGCGCTGGGCCACGGTATCGACCGCCGAAAAGACGAACGCGGTGAGCAGGACAAGGAACGTTGACTTCATAATGCTTGTTTTCTTTCACACAGAAGGCGGCTGATGTTCATGGCTTGCGTTGAGTGGCCGGGCCTCACGGGTGGAAAATTTCCACGCGGTCGAGCTCGGCGTTGCCGCGCCAGAGGATCTTCAGGTGGCGGCTGCCTGCGGGCGGCGTGACTTCATAGGTGACCATCGTCCGGCTCTGGCCGCCGGCGGCGCCGCGGTGCGGCATCGAGAGCTTGCGCTCGGTCCGCCCGGGCTGCAGATCGGTGAACTTTGCGCCGTCGGCGGAAACCTGCAGCGCGAGGTCCGCGGTGTCCTTGGCGAAGAACGCCACAACCTTGAGCGACTCGATCGGCGCGGGCACCTGGTAGGTGACCCAGTCGTTGGTGCTGCCCATGGCGCGGAACAGGTACTCGGCGAAGAGGCAGTTGAATTCGTTGTTCAGTTTCAGGCCGGCGGACTTGGCGCCGACGCGGGAGAAATCCTGCAACTCGTCCACGAAGCAGATGCGTTTCACCGCGACCGGGCCGACCACGTTCGAGGGCTGCGACGTGCCCGAGGCGTTGCGCGCGACCACGCGATAGCAGTAGGACGCGCCGGTTTTCGCCGTCAGATCGCTGAAGAGCGGGCGGTAGGCGATATCGCCGTCGCAGACATTGGGGCCGATGACCGCCCACGGACCGGTGGCGCGCGGCGCGCGCTCGATGTCGTAGCCGGTCGCGCCGGCGGAGCCGCGCCACGTCAGCAGCGGCGCCTCGCCGATCGGCAGCAGCTCCGGCGCCTCGGGCACGGGCACGGGCGGCACGGGCAGGCCCTGAATCTTGAACGCGGCCTCGCGCATCGCAGTCATGATCTCGATCTCGCGCTGCGCATCGGCGCTCGGGAAGCCGGGGTAGTGATAGGACCAGACCGCGGGATAGGTCATGATCTGGTGCCAATAGAAGCCGCCCTCCTGATGATGGAAGTACATGCTCCAGAGCAGCGCGCCGCAGACCGCCGGATCGGCCTGGACGTAGTCGAGGAAGTCGCGCAGCTTGGCGACGACGTTGTCGTGCGTCAGCACCTTGCCGTCAATGTAGGGGCCGAACTCGCCGATGTACAACGGCCGCGGCTCCTGGAGCGTGGTCAGTTCCTTCTTGATGGCCGCCGCCCATTCGCTGCCGACGCCCTTGTAGTTGCCGTAAAGATGGCGGGTCACGAGGTCGATGTTCGCGCCGGTGAACATCTTCGCCTTGCCGGGGACGTGGCGCGTATCGGAGACGAGGTGGTTTTTGTCGAGGCTCTTCATGTAGGCCGCCATCTCGGCGAGCCACGCATCCGGCGCGCTGTCCATCTCGTTGCCGTACTGCCACGCAAGGATCGCCTTGTCGTCGCTGTAGCGCACGCCGGTGATCGTGTTGACGCGCGTGAGCACGTGGCGCACGGTCGCCTTGTAGTCATCCCTGACCTGCGGATCGGTGTAGAACTCCAGGCGCTTTTTGCCGCGATAGGATGCGTAGGTGCTGATGCCGCCGAGGTAATCGCCGGACTCCGCCGTCAGCGGCAGGATCACGCGCACGCCATACTTGTTCGCCAGCGCCAGCAGGCTGTCCACGACCTTGAAGGCCGTCTCGTTGAACTCGCCGGGATTGGTGACGAAGTGCCACGGCTGGGACTCCTCCTTCGCGCCGCGCATCGGCAGGTTCCAGGTGCGCACCACGCGGAAATTCATCTGGTCGAGCGTCTTGAAGGCATCCTCCTGCTCCCACGGCGTTGGCAGGTGCAGCCGCTCCGGCAGCATCAGCGTCCAGTCGTAGGGCAGCACCAGCCCCGGCATGTTCGCGCCGATGAAGCGGAACTCCTGGTTGCCGTCCATCAGCTTAGCGCCTTGGCGCGTGATGAAGTTCTGCAGCCGGCTCGGCGCCGGGTTCGGTTCCGCCGCCGCCAGCAGCGGCGCGAGGCACAACAGGACGATGGTCTTATTCATATGCGTTCTCTCCGGTCAGGTGGTTATCTGCCGTGGGCGGGGCTTACCAGCCCCGCCCACAAAACACGACAGTGGCCGCCTTGTCCCGGCGAAGTCCTTTGACGAAGCCGGAAGGCCGCCGCTACAGTTGTTTCCATGCGTTGGAAAAGTCACGGCGGCATTTTTCCAAGGATTGGAAGAAATTGACAGTTCCTTTTCCTGAAAACGCTTGTCGTGACGCGATGTTACCCCCTCGCGGGCGCTCGTCCCCGAGAAACAAGGGCATCGAAACGGCTTGACTCGGCGGCGCGGCGCGCAAGAATGCGCGCATGGTTTTTAGTGCCAGTGTGCGACCGAAAAGCGGCGCGCCCCAGGTGGGCGCGCCGCAACATTTATTTAGCTGAACCACATGTGGGCCAACTTCTTCAACAAGGACGGACCGCCCATCCTGCCTGCCGTACCGGCGACAACTCGCCGCCACCTCTTGACCAAAAAAGGAAATGAAACCATGCAACTGCAAAAGCTGATGTTGTGCGCGGCGCTCGCCGCGCTGCTGCCTGCCGCGGCCCCCGCCGCCGATGCCGTCAAACCGAAGGTCAACGATGCCCTCGCCTTCGCGCCGCCCGGCAGCGTCAAATTCAACGGCTGGATCGGCGCGGAAATCCAGACGTGTCTGCAGGGCCGCATCCACGGCCAGCTCATCTCCGACCTGGTCGGCCCGTTCGCCGTGCGCGAGGAAGACCGGCTGTGGCGTGAGGAATTCTGGGGCAAGTGGTACACCTCCGCCACGCTGGCCTACCGCTATCAGGCCGACCCCAAGCTGCGCGCGATCGTGGACGAGGCCGTGCGCGCCCTGCTCGCCACGCAGACGCCCGAGGGCAGCATCACCACCTATAAGAAGGCCAACGAGTTTTCCAACTGGGACACGTGGGGTCGCAAGTACACGCTGCTCGGCCTGCTGGCCTACCACGAGCTGTCCGGCGATGCGCAGACGCTCGCGGCCGCCTGCCGTCACGCCGACTGCGTCCTCGCCCACTTCGGCCCCGGCAAGGCCGATATCGCCACCAACGGCTACTGGAACGGCATGGCCGCCAGCAGCATCCTCGAACCGATGGTGCTGCTCTATCGCGCCACCGGCGAGGCGCGCTACCTGCAGTTCGCCGAATACATCGTCAGTTCCTGGGAAGGCCCGCAGGGCCCCGACCTGATCCGCAAGGCGCTCGCCGGCACCACGGTCTTCAAGATGTTCGGCGGCCCTGACCCGAAGCAGAAGGGCTACGGCAGCGGCGGCAAGTCGAAGGCCTATGAAATGATGTCCTGCTATGAGGGCTTGGTGGAACTCCACCGGATCACCGGCGAGCCGAAGTACCTTGAAGCCGCCCGCAAGGTCTTCGCCGATATCCGCGACACGGAGATCACCATCCTCGGCTCCGGGTCCAGCTGGGAGCGCTGGTGCAACGGCCGCGTGCGCCAGACGGAACAGGTGCCGGAGTGGATGGAGACCTGCGTCACGGTCACGTGGATCAAGTTCGCCGCGCAACTCCTGCGGATGACCGGCGACTCCAGCTATGCCGACGAGATCGAACGCAGCACCTATAACCCGCTGCTCGCCGCGCAGAAGGTCGATGGCACCTGGTGGAGCCATTACAATCCGCTCGAAGGTCCGCGCGGCCCCGCGCCGGAGCAATGCAAGATGCACGCGAACTGCTGCGTTGAGAATGGCCCACGTGGCTTGATGCTCCTGCCCGCACTCGCCTTCATGAGCGGCAGCGCCGGCCCCGTCATAAACTTCTTTGAGCCCGCCACCGCCACGCTGCCCCTGCCTGCCGGGGGGAATGTCGCCCTCGAGATCAAGTCCGACTACCCGCGCTCCAACGTCGTCGAGATCAAGGTGACACCGGCCCAGCCCGCGGAATTCACGCTCAGCCTGCGCATCCCCGCCTGGAGCCGGGCGACGCAGGTCACCGTCAACGGCCAACCGGTCAACGGCCTGCCGGCGGGCGCTTATGCGCGCGTGGCACGGACGTGGAAGAGCGGCGACGTCATCAAGCTCACGTTCGACTTTGCCGTCCGTTGCGAGAAAGATCCCGGCAACTCCGGCCGCATCGCGGTCACCCGCGGCCCGGTGGTCTTTACCGCCGACAAACGCGTCTCGCTGTCCGGCGCGAGCGGCATGGGCACGGTTGTCGCGGAAGCCGATGGCACCATCAAGGCCACCGCGGTCGCAAGCGGACTGCCCGCCGGTATCCACATGGCGCTGGATGTCCCCTTCGCAGTGGATGGCAAGCAGGCCCTGCTGCGCCTCTGCGACTACGCTTCCGCCGGCCATACGTGGGCTGACGACTCCAGCTTGCGTGTCTGGCTACCGCAGCCGCTCAACCTCGCCAACCCCTTCGAAGGCATCCCGCCGCCGGCCAAGAAGCACTGACTGGATGTCGTCCCTGCGTTGCGGAAAACAACGTAACCACGCCGGTCCTGCGGCCTGCGACGTTCGCGACATGGCGGGAACTGATCAAGCGCGCTGGGACGGTTGTTCTAAAATGATTCTGTTAGCAATGACTCTATCGTTCCTTCTGTCCACAAAGAGCGAACTGCGGAGGTCGCGCTGGCGTGGGCGCGCCGGGTCGGAGACCCGGCCTACAACGGAAGTGCCCTCTGAGACGGTGGCAGGGCTTGGTGCCCGCACCTATCGGATGGGGCCGCGCTCGGGTGTGTAGGCGTCGTCTTTGCGGACGCTCATATCGAGGCTTGTCGTGGCCTGGCCGCGATCGACGAGCGGATCGGCGACGTCATAGAACGCGTTGCGGAGGAGAAGCGTGTGCGCGGCGCGTTTGCTGATGCCGACCCCGACGCGCGAGCCGGAAACCCAATTGTTGAAGAAGACGTTACCGATGAGGCGCGCGGGGCCTTCGGCGTCGCCGCCGGGTTTCTTGCCGAGGTCCATCGGAATCACATTGAGGCCTGCCAGCAGGTTGTTCCAGCCGCCGCCCCAGGTCCAGTTGGCGCCGTATTGCGCACCGCTGAATGGCACGACATGCTGGACTTCGTTCTCGATGAAGCGGTTGGCGAAGTTGGCCAGGGGCGCATCACGCTCGGCTTCCAGCGGCAGCCGCCCGCCCGCGCTGCAGATGATCCCGCCGCCCTCGTGCACGCGGCAGTCGAGGATCAGGTTGAAGAAATCAGGGGCGGTCATCCGCTCGGCGGGATTGGCCTGTTGGCGGTCGTCTTCGGTCATTAGCGTCACACCCAGCGTGCGGTCGCAGAGATGGCGGTCCACCACCGAGTTGAGCGCGCCGGCGCCGTAGATGTAGAGGCCTTTGCCGCAATCGATCTCCTGGTTGTTGACGAAGACCGTTTCGATGAGGCCGTTCATCACGACCACCACGCTCGTCGTGTCGGGCGTCACCCGCCACGGCCGGTCCACGCGCAGCTCGCGGGCGGCGGGCTCGCAGCCGCCGATCCGGCGCCACTGTCCCAGGCCGCGGCCGCGCGCGATGACTGCGAACCGGCCGGTGCAATCCGCGGCGGTCGCGGCGCGGCCGCGCAACTCCGGCCAACGCTCGGTGCGCAGCGCCGTGGCGGAGGCAGAGGCGACGCGGCTCTCGTAGAGGTGGCCGGCGCCTTCGATGAGGTAGGTCTCGCACGCGTTGCCGCCGAGGACGGTGCGCTCGACTGTGTTGCCGGCGATGAAGTTCTGGTAGTTCACGCCGAAGTGGGTCTGCATGACCAGCCCGCGCGTGTCACCGGCCATGCGGTTGTCCTCGAAAATGGAATGCTCCACGCCCCAGAACTTGAAGTTGTGGCCGCGCCAGCGCCGGTCGGTCTGGAACTGGTTTTGCGCGAAGAGGCTGTCCTCGACCTTGCGCTCGCAGCTGACGCTGCCGGGGCCATAGGTCTCGCAGCGCACCATGCTGAAGCGGCGGGCCTTGACGATGTTGAGCGGGCGCGCCGCGTAGGGATGTTCGGCGAGGCTGAAATCCTGCTGGGTCTCCAGGCGCACACGGTAGAGCGAGACATCCTCCGACCACTCCGGATCTTTGCCGACGCGCAGTGCCGAACCGTGGGCGGGCATGAAGCGCAGCGTGAGGTCGCGCAAGGCAAACCGGCTCATGCCATGCAATAGGTCGCGGCCCGCGAAGGCGGTGCGGGCTTCGGTGAGCGTCCGGGATTCGGTTGTCGGAACTTGCAGGTTGGCAAGGACCGTCTGGTGCAGCGCGGCGCCCTGGATGACGACATCGTCCGGGATTGCAACGGTGCGGGCGAGAGCATAGGTGCCGGGCGGCACCGTGCTTGGCCGCAACGGTCAGCTTGAGCGGATCGGACCAACCATAAGGCCCGCCGTGGCGGCCGTGGACAAACAGTTCATAAGCTCCCGGCGCGAGATCCGGCGGCAGCCAGACTGAGAGGCTCCAACGTTCGGTGTGGCCGTCCTCGTGATGCTGCGAAGCGAGGCGCAGAGGAATGGCGTTGGTCGTGCCCGCTTGGCGGATGACGGCCAGCGCGGACGGGAGATAGTGGCCCCAGGCGAAGGTGCGCCCGAAAACGCGGACCGGTTCGCCCGGCGCCTGCGTCTGCGGATAGAGCCACTGCGCCTGCGGCCGGTTGACGAGATAAGGCGCGCTCCAGTTGGTGCCGTCGCCGACCCAGACCGCGGAGGCGAAGGGCGCGCGAGCCCAGGCCTGGGCCCCGCAGCGGAACTCGACCTGTAGAAAACCCTCGCCGCTTCCGAGCACTTTGCAGTTCTGCGCCTGGGCCGGGGGCAGGGTGGGGAGGTCCGGCGTATGCCCGAGCGCGCCCAGATGGCGCAGCGGATCGTCCGGCTGCTTTGCATCATAGGCGCCGAGACAGAGTGCTTTCACGACCGTCGTGCCGGAAACGAAACCTTCGCCCGTGATCACAATGGGCTCGCCGTTGCAGGCCGGTTCGGTGATGAACGCGATCTCGGGGGGCTGTCCGGCCCCCACCAGCAGCGGCGTGATACATAACAAGGCTAGGGTTCGTTTCATTTATTTCCCGCTTCAAGCCCAGAGTTTTCTGTAGCGGCGACCTGTGGTCGCCGTCGGCGGCCATTTTGTCCCGGCGAAGCGCTTTGACGAAGCCGGAAGTCCGCCGCTACAGTTTTCCCAAGGGTTGGAAAAGTCACCGCGGCATTTTTCCAAGGATTGGAAAAAATAGACAGTCTCTTTTCCAAGGCCTGGAAAAACACCAACGACAGGACGCCTTTGTTTACGCGTGTTGTTACCCAGCGCCGCGGGCCCGCACAGAAGTTGTCTCCCCCCAAGGCTTGACTTGCCCGGGCGGCGCGTGAGAATGCACGCATGCTTTTTCGATGCCAGCATACGGTCGCCAAGCGCCGTCTCCCCGGCGGCTGCGCCCAAGCAAGGCCTTGCCCTGCAGGAGCCCCGACATGAAAACACATCAAAGCCCCCGGTCCGTGCGACTGCTCCGGTTCCTGCGCATGGCCGGTTTGCTGTTGGGTTCCGGGTGGGTCGCCACGGGTGTGTGCGCGGAGGGGGCCCCGACCGCGCCGCCGCCGTCTGCGCCGGTCACGCTCCCGAAGAAGGAGAAGTTCCATCTCTTCCTGTTGGTTGGACAGTCCAACATGGCGGGTCGCGGCAAGGTCGATGCGGAAGACCGGAGCGCTCCGCCGCGGGTGCTGACCCTGAACAAGGCCGGCCAGTGGGTGCCGGCGGTCGATCCGATCCACTTCGACAAATCGGCGGCCGGCGTCGGCTTGGGCCGGAGCTTTGGCATGGTTCTGGCAGAGCGGGATCCGGCGCTCACCATCGGCCTGATCCCCTGCGCCCAGGGCGGTTCGCCGATCTCGAGCTGGTCACCGGGCGCGGCGTGGGACCAGACCCACAGTCACCCCTACGACGATGCCCTGGTCCGCGCCCGCCGGGCGCTGCAGGACGGTGTGCTCAAGGGCATCCTTTGGCACCAGGGCGAGGCCGACACGCAGGCGAACAATGCCGAAAAGTACGCGCGGCGGCTGACCGCGTTGATCGCGCGTTTCCGCACCGACCTGCAGGCGCCGGCCGTGCCGGTGCTCATCGGCCAGCTCGGTCTTTTCCGCAACGGCGCCGCCGGTCCCGGGTCGCAAACGGTTGATGCCGCGCTGAGAGCGGTGGCGAAACAGGATGGCCACGCCGCGTTCATCTCAGCGGAAGGGCTGACCAGCAACCCTGATCACGTCCACTTCGATGCCCCCTCCCAGCGCACGTTCGGCCGGCGCTATGCCGAAGCCTTTTTGATGATGCAGAAGCAAGCCCGGTGAGAGCAGGACACGGCGCGGAGGTGCCCGGCTGGCCGATGGACAGATCCTAGATTTTCAAGAATTCACAGCAAACCAACCATGAAACATAATCATCTGCTTTGCGGCTGGGCGGTCTTGGCGAGTGCCGTTCAGGGACTCATGGCCGTGGAACAGGGGTGCTTGGAGTGCGCCAGCCTCGAGGCCGGGTTTGCGCAGCCCCCGCAGGAGGCGCGCCCTTGGACGCTGTGGCAATGGATGAATGGGAATGTCTCCAAGGCAGGCATCACCGCGGACTTGGAAGCCTTCAAGCGGGCGGGCTTGGGCGGCGCGCAGTCGTTCCATCTGGACTACGGCCTTCCGCAAGGGCCGGTTGAATTCAACAGTCCGGAGTGGCGGGACCTATATCTGTTTGCCGCGCAGGAGGCCGACCGTCTCGGGCTGCAGCTCGGCACGCATAATTGCGGCGGCTGGTCCTCCAGCGGCGGACCGTGGACGCTGCCGGAAAACAGCATGCAGGTCGTCGTGACCCGCGAAGTCAGGGTCAAAGGCCCCGTCCCATTCAGCGCCGTCCTGCCGGTCCCCGGGTCCTATCTGCCGCCGGCCCATACGAACAGCTATCGCGACATCGCGGTGCTGGCCTACCCGACACCGCCCAACGAAAGCAGCACCATGGGCGCGGCTGCGCCGAAGATAACCCTCAACGCAGGGAAGGGCGCAAAACAGCCGACACTGGTCGGCGATCTGCTGACCGCTTGCACGCTGCCGGTGCCGGCTGGCGGCGCTGCCCGTTACCTGCAGCTTGCTTTCCCGGAACCGTTCACGGCGCGGCAACTGGTCCTCACTCCCGCAAAACATGAACAGGGCTTCAGCGGGGTGCTGGAAGCTTCCGACGATGGCGTGGCGTTCAAGCCGGTCCGCACCTTCCAGCTGGCGGGACAACCGGAGCGGCAGGAAAATCCGTACCAGCAAATCTTTGTGTTCCCGCAGGTGTCGGCCCGTGTCTTCCGCATCAGTGTCGAGAAAAAGAAAGCCGCGACCAAACCTGTCCTGCTCGCCGAAGCGGGGCTGTCCGGGCGGCAGACGGTGGACGACCTGCCGGGCAAGGCGTTCAACCAGCGGCACGCGGTTCCCTCCAAACTTGCGAAGAAGCCGGCGCAGGAGGACGGGACGGTGGCGCTGAGCGGCATCATCGACCTGAGCGGCCGCATGGATCGCACGGGCCGGCTGACGTGGGATGCGCCGCCGGGAAACTGGACGGTGCTGCGGATTGGCTACCAGCCCAACGGGACCCTGAACCATCCCGCCCCGTTGGGTGGCGAGGGCCTCGAGTGCGACAAGCTCAGCAAGGCAGCCGTGGATGCCCATTGGGCGGGCATGCTGGGGAAACTCATCGAGAAATTCGGCCCGCTGGCCGGCAAAGCGTTCACCAAGGTCGAAATCGACAGCTGGGAGGTGGGCTCGCAGAACTGGACGCCAAAATTCAGAGAAGAATTTGCCCGGCGGCGCGGCTATGACCTGATCAGGTTTCTGCCGGTTTTCGCCGGGCAGACGGTTGAAAGCGCCGAGGTCACCGAACGTTTTCTCTGGGATTTCCGACGCACCGTTGCCGACCTGTTTGCGGAGAACTACGCCGGACACATGCGGGAATTGGCGAACAAGCACCACCTGGAGCTGGCGGTGGAGAACTACGGGACGGGACCTTTCGACGATCTGCAATACGGCGGGATGGCCGACATCCCCATGGGCGTGCACTGGATGCACAACGGCAGCCCGCAGGGGTGCACCCTGCTGGCGGCCTCCGCCGCACACACCTACGGGCGGAAGATCGTCGGCTCCGAGGCGTTCACCGCCGGTGAGAGTGGCGGCAACCGGTGGGATACCGACCCTTACGCCATGAAACGGTTGGGCGACCTGATGTACTGCAGTGGCGTCAACAAGTTCATTTTCCACGCGGCCACGCTCCAGCGCTGGCCGCACCTCGCCCCCGGGCTCACCTTCGGCAAGGTGGGCAGCCAGTTTAGCCGCACGGCGACGTGGTGGGATAACGGAGGGACCGCCTGGTTCAGCTATCTCGCCCGCAGCCAATGGATGTTGCAACAGGGCCTGCCGGCGGCGGACGTGTGCGTGCTCGTGAGCGAAGGCATGCCGTCGCCCACCTACGGCGGCTCGCTATTCCCCGACCTGCCCCCGGGCTACGATTTCGATCTGTGCTCCACCGATGCGTTCCTGCACCGCCTGGCCTTCCGCAACGGTCGCCTCGTGCTGCCCGACGGCATGAGCTACCGGCTGCTCATGCTGCCCAGTGAGCCCGTGATGACTCCTCACGTGCTGCGGAAAATCAAGGAACTGTCCGCTGCTGGCGCGACCATCATCGGATCGAAGCCCGTGCGCTCGCCGAGCTACTCCGGCTATCCTGGGTGTGACGAGGAGGTGCGCCAACTGGCGGACGAGCTCTGGCGCGTCCGGCCCGACGGCGGATGCGGCGTCTCGACGCAGACGGCCCAGTCCGCCCTGGCCACGCTCAACCTCCCTCCCGACTTCCAGGCAACCGGCCATCGCCCGCAGATCGCGTACAAACATCGTTCCACTGCGGAGGCGGAAATCTACTTCGTCTCGAACCAGAAATACCACGCCGACGAGATCGAGGCCGCCTTCCGCGTCAGCGGCAAGGTGCCGGAAATCTGGGACCCGGAGACCGGTGTCGTGCAACAGGCGCCGCTCTTCCGCGAAGAGGGCGGGCGGACGGTGGTGCCCCTGCGCTTTGGCCCGGCGGGGTCCGTCTTCGTGGTTTTCCGCACGCCCTCCGGCAAGAAGCATCTGGTCGCGTCCAAGGTCGCACCCGACCAACCGGTCCCGCCGCAGACGCTGCAAATCCTCAAGGCCAGCTACGGTTACTTCCCCAAAAAGGAATGGCCCGGCGTTGCGGACATCACCGGCACGAAGGCGAGCAGCTACAAGCGCATCTTCACGCCCGAACGGTTTAGCGCTGGGGACCCGGCGCCGGGGCTGCGCAAGCACATGCTCGCGCAATACACGGTGGGCGGGGCGTTCAAGAGCCAGGCTGTGCCCGCCGACGGTGTGTTGGAAATGCCCCAATTGCCGGAGCGCTTCAAAATGGTCCGGGTGCTCTATGGCGCCTTGACCGCCACACCCGCCGCAGGCGACGAGACGGTGGACGTGGCCGCGAAGCTGAACAGCCTCGTCAAGGACGGTGCGCTCACGGTGACGGTCAACAAAGTCCTCGCCGGGCAAGCCCCCGTGCCCGCCAAGCCCAAGGAACTCCGGGTGGAATACCTCTACAACGGGCGCTGGAACATCGCCTTCATGCCCGAAGGGCAACTCCTGGAGTTGCCGGGTGCCTACGAAGCGGGAACCGCCGCGGCGGCCTACGAGCTCGGCTGGAGCGCCGCCGGCGAGGTCGAGCTGCGCGCCTCGGTGCCGGGCCATTACGAATTCACCTGGTCCGACGGCCGCGTGGTGCACACACGGGTGGACCGTGTTGCGCCGCCCTGCGAAGTCACTGGCGCGTGGCAGCTGGCTTTCCCGCCGAACCTGGGTGCGCCGGCCCGGGCGACGTTCGACCGGTTGAGCTCGTGGACGGAATCCGCCGAGCGGGGCGTGAAGTATTTCTCCGGCACGGCCACCTATGCGCAGTCCCTCGACATCCCGGCCGCGCTGGTTGCCGGCGGCACCGCGCTCGAACTCGATCTCGGCCATGTGAAGAACATCGCGCAGGTGATCCTCAACGGAAAGGACCTGGGCGTGCTCTGGAAGCCCCCGTTCCGGGTGAATATCTCCGGGGCCGCCCGCGCCGGGGCCAACACGCTGGAAGTCAAAGTCACCAACCTCTGGCCCAACCGTCTGATCGGCGACGCCCAGATGGTCCCGGACCGCGAGTGGACCTCGACCCGAAATCTGGCGGCATGGCCACAGTGGTTGCTCGACGGGAAGGCCAGCCCGGCGGGGCAAATCACCTTCACCACCGCACAGCATTGGCAGCAGGACGGCTTCCTCCTCCCCTCGGGCCTGTTCGGGCCGGTGCGGTTGATTCCCATTGAAAAGAGAACCCTGACCGGAACAAAGTAATTTGCGGATTCCTGCCCTTTCTCGCTCAACCCACCGCCGCGCCCCCGTCTGCGCCTGCCGCGCCGAACGGCTGCGGCACCCTCTCTCCCGCCTGAAATTTCTCCCCGATAAAAGCTTGTTTTTGCGGAGCGCCGCGTAAAAAATGCACACCTGTTTTTTTTCGCGTCATAGTGCGGGCGAAAAGCGGCGCGCCTCCGGTGGGCGCGCCGCAGCGATTTCATATTTAGTTGATGCCATTAATTCCGACTAGCTACTACAAGCCAGTAGGGCGCATATTCCTGAGCGTTTCTTCTCTCTCTTTTTTAGCTAGCGCCTCAGCTTTAGATTTTTCATTTGTAACTTGCCCTGTTGCTTCCCGCCATTTTCGTTTGAGCTCGTTTGGGCAGTAAAAGCTTAGCGACAAGGCCATGGACACCCTGTCCATCCGATTACGCTCCAACACAATGGTCATCGTTTCCTTGCTGCACCGTCCATTAACAACCGCCTGCGCACTGAGTTCATCATCTTCTCCACGCATCAAAATGGAGTGAATTATCTGTGGAGTACAGTTGGGGTTTTTTAATGCGGCAAAGGATGCCTCATCGTTATCGAACGACGCCAGCACTTTAACGAGCGTTTCGGGTGTGCATTTGGGACTTTTTATCGCCGCAATGGTCGCCCGACTGAGCCTATCGCCTAACGCCATTTCATTCACAAGCGTTACCGGACAGGCGGAGCATGATATTGCAAAGTTGCGCATATCTTCGTCGCCCTCCTTGGCTAACTCTGTGATGGTCTCCGCTGGCATATTTCTGTGATTTAGCGCTTCGCGTGTGAAATCATCCAGTATTTCCCTTTTGGCCACCTCATGGAGAACCAAGGGCGGGCAGGCTGGATTCCGTATGGCATAGAGAGCTACCGTTGCCCTACCCTTTTTGGACATTCCTTCCCGGACGAGCTTGCGTATCATGTCAGGCGGGCATTGGGGGTTCTGGGCCGCTAGTTGCGAGACCATATCGTTCCTGCCATGCGAAAGGATACTCAGTATAACATCAGGAGGAGTTGATAGTGATTGGGCGACGCTTTCTTTGTAGCACGGGTCATTCTTGAGCTTCGGTATTCTACTTTTCTCAAACCACACAGGAAGCCACCGACGGAGACCGCTTTTATCTTTCTCAGGGGTGTCGGGCGTTACCACTGTACTATCTGGCAGCGGCTCATTACTACTTTCCTCGAACTCAGTATAGATGCGACCGGAGTGAGGGACTCGTATCCAGTTATTGCACTGCGGGCAGCGTACTACCGCCCCGGCATCTCTCTTCCCAACCACCAAAAGCTGAGAACAGTGCGAACATTGAAAGGTTACGTCAGTCAGGGGATTGGAAAGCGGCTGGGTAATTTCTTCTGTGGGCTGCTCACTGTTGATGGTTGCCATACCATCTCCAGCAGCGATGGTCATCTCTTCCCCGCAAACAGGACAGACGAGCAATTCCCCTACGTCCTGTTCCTCAAAATTCAATCTCTGCTGGCATCGAGAGCAGTTTATTTCAACTTTCGCCATGGGTTCCTCCCCTCGTGGCGTCCCGACCGGCAAAAAAGAGGGCGTGAGTATCTACGAACTCACGCCCCGACTTAGGCACCGCCAAGCGCCTGTGAGGAGACATAAAGCCCGAAGACCCCACACCCTCAAAGGCATGAGTCATCGGCTTGTCGTCTCCTCAAACTAAACTTGGCGGTTTTAAGTCGGAACGTTTCCGAGAAATCTATTTTCGATTATTCAGGCTATTCTTTTTTATCTTTCTGCGGGCAATCAGTTAACCCGCAAGAGGGATGCTACGCCGTCATATTTTCATGTCAACAGATAAGCTCGACCTCACTGCTTTTCTCCACGTGATTCGCCATAGAACAGGCCTTGGGCAAATGCATGAAATCAGGCCGTTTTATTCGCTTTCTTCACCATCTGAAGGCCCGCACCCCGGACGATCCCAACCGTGCTCCTATCTGACTGAATGAGAGCCCTAGCACTCTCATCTACAAGGCATCCCGGAGGACGGGGGTTACGCTTTGATACATTTGATCACCTCGTTCAAAATTAACCACGCCGACCCTGCGGTCCGTGACATCCTCGACGTGGCGGGAACTGATCAAGCGCGAATGGAATGTTGAATCGCTCCGCTGCCCGCGGTCTGCGCGGAGATGGGCAGCTTGGCCGTGATGGAAGATCCAGTAGTCATAATTAAGACTCTCCGACACTTGCACCTGTGGGAGGAACCGCCGGCTCGCGGCCCGTCGTCCGGCGGCACGGTCTACGAACCGTGCTACGACGACCCGCCCGTCGCGGCGGAAGCTAACGACCAGGCCTCCGCTGCGGCTGGGCAGGTTTCCCGGGCCATGATCAGCAGGACCCCGGTTCCGTTTACGATTGATGCACCCATCGCCGCGCCTCCGTCTTCGCCTGCCGCGCCGAACGGCCGCGGCACCCTCTCTCCCGCACGAAATTGCTCCCCGATAAAAGCTTGTTTTGCGGAGCACCGCGTAAAAACGCACGCATGCTTTTCCTGCGTCATAGTGCGGCCAAAAAGCGGCGCGCCTCCGGTGGGCGCGCCGAAGCGATTTCTAATTTATTCTAATCCCTGACTGCCGCAGTTGGACACTTCGCATGCAAATGGGCATAATCGCCGGCGATGAAATTCCTTTTCGACCTTTTCCCTGTCATTCTCTTCTTCAGCGCCTTCAAGGTGGCTGAAGGGCGCGCCGATGCCGCCGCCAGCCTGGCGGGCAGCCTCTTGGGCGCCATTGGCCTCTCCTCCGCCGTGGCGGCGGCCCAGGCGCCGATCTTGCTTGCCACCCTGGCGGCCATCGTCGGCACTATCGGCCAGATCACCTGGGTGATGGGCCGCGGACGCAAGGTGGATGGCATGTTGTGGGTCAGTCTGGTGTTGATCGTGGTTTTCGGCGGCGCCACCCTGATCCTGCGGGACGAAAACTTCATCAAGTGGAAGCCCACCGTACTCTACTGGGTTATCGCCCTGGTGCTCCTGGGCTCCACCGCCTTCTTCGGTCGCAACCTTATCCGCAAGATGATGGAAGAGCAGATGCCCCTGCCGGAGTTCCTGTGGGGCCGCCTGAACGCCGCCTGGGCGGGATTCTTCTTCGTCATGGGGGCGCTGAACCTGGTGATCGCCTTCAACTTCCCCACACCGGTGTGGGTCAATTTCAAGCTTTTCGGCGGCATGGGCCTGATGGTGCTGTTCGTCATGGCCCAGACCCTCATGCTGTCCAAGCACATCAAGGAAAAACCCTGATGCTGTATGCCCTGATCGGCGTTAACCGCTCTGCCCCTGTGACCCGTGACTTCCGCGACGTGGCGGGAACTGATCCAGCGGGTGTGGGAGGTTGATCCGCTCTGCTGCCCGCGGTGCGGGGCGGAGCTGGTCAAGCTGGCGGCGATCGAAGATCAAGGAGTCATAATTAAGAGCCTCGGGGTCAGGGTGCGACCTGCAACCTTGCGTTGGCCAAACTAAAAGAGATTAACCACGCCGGCCCTGCGGCCCGTGGCGTCCGCACAGGGGGCTCACTTGAAGTGAATGTCCTCCACGTATTCGTTGGTCACGAAATCCTTGAGGGACGTCAATTTCTTTCCGCCGATGGTGACGTTGTCGAAGGTGAGGTCGCGAATCTTGCAGTCGGGTCCGCCGCGGAGAATGTTGGGTTCGCCCAAGATGCTCGGCGCAGCGATCTGGATGTTCTGGAACAGGACACCGACGAGGTCGCCCGGACCGCGGCTCATCGGTTTCGGCCAAGTATAGGGCTTCTCGGTGACCATCTGGAGCAGGAAAGCTTGCTGCGTGGGCCGCGGATCTTCCACGCGGATGTTGCGGAAGATGACGTTGCGTCCGCCTTCGCCCTTGCCCTCGCCGCGCATGTTGAAAATCCGGCTGCCACTCGCGAATTGAAATTGCGATTGCCGCGCGAAGATCACATCGCAATCTTCCACTACCAAAGGCCGGCCGTTTTGATGGGAGAGGTTGGTCAGCAGAAAGGCCGAGCCGCAGGCGTCGTGCCAGATGACGAGACGGCGGATGCCGAGGCCTGCCGGATAAACGGTGTCGTCCTCGGTGCGGATGAAGCAGTCTTCGATAAGTGAGTTGGCTTGCGTGGTGAAGCCGTCGCTGTTGTAGCGCCAGCCGAGCACCTTCACCCAGTGCACGCGCGCCGGCCGCGTCGCATCGAAGTATGGCGGACTGATGCCGAGAACGCAGGACCAATAGGCCGGATTCGCCAGCGTGAGGCCCTCGACCTCGCTGTTGTAGGGGGAGCGGATGGTGATCGGCGAATAGGGATGGGCTTGTTTATAGTGCAGCTTGAGGATGCGTTCAGGGTGGGGCAGGCGGTCGCCGGAGAGCGTGCCGCAGCCGAACATGCGGATGTCGTGTCCACCCTGCTCTTTGAGGAAGCTGCCATAGACGAGCGCGTCGCCGGGGATGTAGTAATTTTTGTTCGCTTGGAGCGGATAGGCGAGCCCGACGTCGTGCACGCCGGGCAGGAATGCGAGCGTTTTCCAGTTGCCATTCGTCGGCGGCTTTTCGCCGGGCTTTACGGCGTACACCGACGGATCATCCATCCGCGGTTTGTTGGCGAACATCGGGTTGGCGAAAAGGGATAGCCCGTGGAGCGGCGGGCCCGCATACCAGCCGCCGCCGGGCGTGCGCATCGTATCCTGATCGCACATCTCGCCATCAATATCCACCGCCACCAGGCATGCCTGCGCGAGGGTCACATAGGCTTTGCCCGCTTTGAGCTGAACCTGTTTGCCGAAGCGCACCGGATGGACCGTGGCCTTGCGAATCGGTGCGCCATCGGCCTTGGCGATTTCCACCTCCACCGATCCGGCGGTCTCGAAGTTCACATAGGAATGACTCCAGCCGCTCAAATGCGGACAGTAGCCCTCCGTGTCGATCTTCCCGAGTTTCTTCGGGTCGAACCGCCCGAAATCTTTGCACGCGGTTTTGAAGACGAAAGCCGTTTGCCACGGCGCATCGCCCCCGGCCGCGCGCACCCGCACGGTGTAATGATCGGAAGGCACCAGCCCGGGCACCGGGCCATAGACGATCAACTGGTTCTTGGCCGCATCCGGCGCGGGGGCTGCGGCGGCGTTGAAGGAATTTTGCTGCACTGCCGCCAGCAGCCCGAGCAGTGCTCCGGCACGGAGGATGTTTGCTTGCATGGAGAATTCCCGGATGGATCAGAATTATTTTCTCAATGAGCCGCCACGTTCAGGTTGCCCGGGCGCTCGGTGACGAGGCTGGTGGCATAGGCCTCGACGGCGGGGATGACATCCTTGGTGAGCGAGAGGCCTCCGGTTTTGTGGCGGTCAAAGCAGCCCCAGAAAACGAAATTGAGTTTCAGGTCCTTGGTCGCGCAATCCAACAGCTGCTGCATGGTCCACTCGCCTTTGAACGTGTCCCACTGCGCCGAGAGTCCCAGCGGCATCCGCCCCGCGTTGGCACGGATGATGTCATAGCCCCAGATCTTTTTGCCGGGTACGAGATCGGGACCGCCCCAGCCAACGCCCTGTTTCACGGCGGCGCTGGCGAGTTGCGTGAGGCCATCCGGCCCGCGATAGGGATAATAATTCCCAAAGATGAGCACCGGCGTGTGCGGGAACGCTTTCCGGCTCGCCTCGACGAGCCGCAGCATCTGCTGATGAAAAGCCGCGCCGCTGAAATCCTCGAAGCCGGCGCCTTTGTTTTCCGTGGCGGTCTCGGTGTGAATCAGTCCGGCGAAGTGGGGATCGCTGTCGAAGCGTTTTCCCAACGCCGCCATCAGCGCGATGTAACGCTCCATCACCGCGGGCACCCAGCGCTTGGTGCGCACGCCTTTGGGATGCTGCGCCGGATGGGCGATGCCGCCTTGATAGGCCGCGCCCAGCAGATAATCGGGCACGGGCGGCGTGGCCTCGCCGTGAAATTGGTTGTCCCAGATTTCGAGGATCAGCCGCTGCTTCTGCCCGCGCAGCAAGGCGAGATCGGCCTCGATGGCGCGGAAGTCATACTTGCCCAGTTCCGGCTCCAGTTGCCGCCACTTGTAGATGCGCTGCCCGCCGACGAAGTTTTTCTTCCCCGCCATCGCCTGCCATTTTTCGCACCCATCATTGCTCCCCAGCGTCACATAGTGCCCCGGATACCACTTCACCTCTGCCGACTGGCTGGTAGCCGGCTTCGGTGCTGGGTTCGGTTCTGCCGCCACGAGCAGCGGCGCGAGGCATAACAGGAACAGGATGCTCTTCATATCGTGTCTCCCGATCCATGCCTGGCTTTCTGTGAAGCAATCCCACCATGGAGGGATCGCCCTCGGCGGCCACAGGCCGCCGCTACAGTTCCCAAGCTTGGCAGCGCAAGGCTGCCCATCTCGCAAAGCCCGGCTGGAAAAGTCACGGCGGCATATTTCCAAGGTTTGGAGATAAATGACAGTCCCTTTTCCAAGGCTTGGGAAATATGCGCAGGTTTTCCGGGACTTGGAAATCGGAACGTCAGCGGGATTGACTCCGCGCCTGAAGTTCCTACACTCACACCCCAATGAAAAACCACATGCATGGCGGGATTGGCTTGGCGGTGCTTTGCTCGCTGCTTTCGGCGACGGCGGCGAGTGACTGGCCGCAGTGGCGCGGGCCGCTGCGCAACGGCAGCCTGATCGAGAGTTCGCCGCTGGCCGACCAGTGGCCCGCGTCGGGCCTGAAGAAATTGTGGGACAGCGAGGAAATCCCTTCCGACGACTACGGCGGCTTCAGCAGTCCCATCGCGGCGGGCGGACGGGCCTATGTCTCCCTCGTCTGGCACACCGATGTGCCCACCGAGACGCGCGGGATCGATGACATCGTGATGCGGCAGCTGGGCTATCAGTCGGTCGCCGGCTGGCCCAAGGAAACCGTGGAGAGCATGGAGCAGACGCGCCGCGAGCTCGACCCGAACTTGATGGGCGCGGCCTACGACAAGTTCGTCGAGGACTGGCTCGCGAAGCATCTCGATGCGAAGAAGCGCCAGACCAGCGGGGGCTATGTACGCGGCCGGTTCAACCGGCGCGGCGATGCGATTCCGTTGGAGGTCTATGACAAGCTGCTGACCGTCTCGAAGCAGCGCTTTCCCAACCAGGCGGCGATGGAACAGTGGGTCAACGAGCAGAACTTCGGCGAGAAGCTGGCGAAGGAAATCATCGCCGCGGTGCCGCCGACGATGAAGAAGGCCGATGACGCGGTGGTCTGCCTCGACCTCGCCACCGGCAAGACGCTCTGGAAATTCTCTGCGCCCGGCGAGGCCGTGGGACGCAATGCCTCCAGCACGCCGTGCATCGCGGACGGGAAAATTTTCGCGCTCGGCAGCCTGAATTGCTACGCCGTGGATGCGAACACCGGCAAGCAGGTCTGGGCCGCGCCGCTGCCGTCAAAAGGTCCTGCGTCGTCGCCGCTGGCGGCCGATGGCGTGCTCGTGGTGAACGCCGGCAAGCTCGTGGGGTTCGATGCGGCGACGGGCAAGCAGCTCTGGACGCAGCCGAAGGCCGGCGGCGGCAACGCCTCGCCTGTGGCGTGGAAGTGCGGCGAGAAAACCGTCGTCATCTGCAACGGCAAAGCGTTGACCGGCGTGGACCTCAAGTCCGGCGAAGTGCTCTGGACGACGCCGGCCGGCGGCGACTGCACGCCCGCGCTCGCGGGCGACATGCTCGCGGTGCAAACCTCCAACGCGAAAATCGGCATCATGGCGGGCAAGCTGACCGCGACCAACTTCGTCCAAGTTTGGAACCTGCCCTATGATCCGCTGCGCTCACAGTCCAGCCCCCTGATCGTGGATGGCCACGTCTATCTGATGGACGACAACTTCCACTGGTGCCTCGAGCTCGACACGGGCAAGCAGCTCTGGAAAGAGAAGGTCATGGCGTCTGCGATCACATCGCCGGTCTTGGCCGACGGCAAAGCTTTCCTGCTCGTCAGCGGCGGCTCGAAAATCATGATGATGAAGCTCTCGCCCGAGAAACGCATCCAGCTCGGCCAGGCCAACGTCCGCGGCGCCTTGGGCGTCCCCTCGCCCGCCATCGCCGACGGCAAACTCATCCTCCGCGGTCGCAAAGGCATCACCTGCTTCAGCCTGACCGCGGCCAGCCCATGAGCCCTGACCACGCACCGCCAACGGAAGAAGATTTAATCACAGAAGCACCGAGTCTTTGATGTGCGTGCTCGAAGGAACGGCGAAGGATGTATTTTTACTTCAGCACCTTAAGTATCACGGGTAATGCGTCCCGAAGTAGTTGCCCAGGACTATTGCGCATTATTGTGTAGTACTCATGAGTTTGGGGTGTGTCGAGATAGAAGGGACCGGCATCTCCATTGGGTAAGTTAATGGTGAGCAGGAGGTCCAAGGACTGGTGCGGAATCTGCGCCACGAGCTCACATCCGCCAAAGCCATAGCGGACGTATCCATGAATATTAGCTGGGAGATCAAATCGACCGAAGGATTTTGAAAGGTCCTTGGCCATCATTGTGCGTTCCGCCGTGTTTGAAACGGTGAGTGCAAGGCCGGCCTGAATTTGCTGAAGGGCGTTTGTAAAGCCAGCTTCGAGGGCAGGTGTTAGAAACGTCCCTTGTTTGTATGCGAGAATGTGCGTCCGCGCGAACGTGAGATTTGTTCCAGCAAACGACGCCCCCCACAACGGTTGAGCGCCGCCGAGATGCCTCTGATCGGATCCCTGCGCGTCAGTCATTAGAAGTTGTCCTGAGAAGCCAAAAGCACTGGCAATTAATTCAGGGGTAATTGCAGCCGGAAGGTGCCCCATAATGAAGTGACCAGCTTCGGGATGATTACGGTCATGACCGGCACGCCAGTCATCTCGATACTGTTTGAGCAAGGCTAGAACTTTGTGCTGATTGTCTGTAGCTGCAGCACTGTTGTGAACACCCTGCGGTGTCGGCGAATAAGACACAGATACACCAGAAGTTGTGCAGTAGATGTGGGATAAGAAACGGTGGCTTGCCAGGCAAGGGTTCAACTCTGATCCCAAAACCCTGCCGTGAATGAAATAGATGTGCAGCCGAAAAAAATCCTCGGGCTTGGGCGGGCCGTCCAATTGGAGGTCGCGATAGCTTGACCTATATGACCAATAGGAAAAGCCTGCCGGGGGATTAATAAAAGATCGACTGGTACTGTTTACCGTTGTGGGCTGCCCCCAAAGTGTCCGTACATCCGCAGCGGTCATTCCGTTGGACGGACAGATTTCTTGGACGACGGTAGAGATGGCCAGGTCAAGAGAACGCGAGGACTCGGTCTCACCCAAAACAATCCTAGAGCAGAGAATTACCATGACTGTAATCGCACAGGAAATTTTCCTCATGAATGCCTCCAGCCTCTGCGCTGTTGTGCCGACGTTCAGGTCATCCCGTTGATGTTGATCAGATAGACCTGCCGTCCGCCGTTGTGGGGCGAGTCAAGCGAGACGAGGCGGCCGTCGCGGCTGGCGCTGGGGTGCGTGTCGCAGCGCCATTCGCCGTTGTTGTAGGCTTCCGGGGAGAGGAAGTGGCCGAGCGGCAGGCGGCGGTTGGTGGGCACGTGGAAAAGGTAAGGGTTTTGCAGGCGCTGCTTGTCGGGATAGGTGTCGTTGAGGATCCACTCGTTGTTGGTGTTCGCCAGGTAGGTGTTGTGGCCGTTTTGTGTCATCACATCCTTGCCGATGACCTCGACTTTGTCCGTCTTGTCCTCGTAGAGATAGAACCGTGACTGATGCGACGGGTGCCACGCCCACGCGGCGATGTGTTGCGCGTCGCGCCAGACAAAATGCGAGGTGCCGCCCCACGGGTCGAGGACGTGCAGGCCGGTGCCGTCCGTGTTCATCGTCAGGGCCCGCGTGCCGAAGGCGGCCTTGTCGCCGGGCGCGTGCCAGCGGTGCAGGAAGAACAGGCGCGAGCCATCGGTGTTGCAAAGCAGATGGTTGAACCAGTGTTTCGAGGCGGGCTTGAACGCCGCGTCAGGCCGGCCGGTGAACGGAATTTTCGCGGCGTCGGCGAAGGTGAAAAGCAGCTTTTGCTCGCCGGTCGCCATGTCCATCTTCCAGATGCCCGCGTTGTCCGGCACGAGCACGTCCTTGTTCGGGTCGGGCACGCCGGCGTAGCCGTAGCCCGGCCGCGTGTCGTTGAGCCGGCGGAAATCCGGCGCGAAGCCCCAGCGCCCGTCGGGGCTGAAGCAATAGAACGGATGCGGCAGCGTGCGCTTCTTGCCGCTCTTCACGTCGAGGAGGTGGCAGACGAACTGGTCGCCCTCGCGGTCGTTCCAAGCGGCCGTGCTCGCGGAGCCCGGCACCCACTGCAGCATGCAACCCTGTTGCCAGTTCCACGACCGCGCCGTGCCGAGCTCGTGCCACGCATCGCCGTCGGCGATATCCACCATGCCGACGCGGATCGCATCGTTGGCCGTCGGCGACCGCCCCTCGAAAGCCACCTCGTTGGCGAGCACGAGCTTGTCCGTCGGGTCGAACAGGAATTTGTCGTAGTAGGCGCGCCAGTGAAACTTCGGCCCGCGCGTGAGCGCGCGCACCGGCGGCAGCTTTTCCGCCGCAGCGCCCCAGCCGCGCTGCGGCCGGAGCAGCCCGCAGGCGAGCGCGGCCGGCAAAGCGGTCTTCAAGAAGGCGCGGCGGTTGCTGCTGCCGGGGTTCATGGTTGTCTCCGGGTGTTGGCTGTGGCCGGTTCGCTGGCGGCGGTATCGGCTTGCTGTACGTAGGCGCGGAGCTCCGCCGAGAGCGGGAACTCAAGCTGGACGTGCTGAGTGCGCAGCGCGGCCCGCAGGCGGTCCGGCGGCACGGCGGGCAGCGCCACTTTCAGCTCTTTCGCCAGTGCGACGGCGGTACCGGCGGCTTCGCCGAGCTCCAGCATCGTGCGCGAGAGGCGGCAGCTTGAGGCGGCGAGGGAGCTGAAGCTCGCGGCACGGCAGGCGATCAGCAGATTGCTCCGGCCCTTGGGGATCAGGCAGCGATAAGGCACGCCGTAGGGCTCGCGCAATTCGCCGATGCCGCGGCTGTGTCCGCCATGCGTGTCCATCGGATGATCCACGAGACAGACGATGTCGGGATGCTTTTGCCCGCTGATGCCGGCACGGAGATCGTTCTCCGTCAGCACATATTCACCAACCACGCGCCGCGACTCGCGGATGCCGAGCGCGGGCGCGACCCAGCTGATGCGGTACTTCTGGAACTCGGCGCAGCGCGTCTGCACATCGTGCCAGTGCGCGCGGATGCGCCGCTGGCATTCCATGAGCGCGTCGCCGTAGCTGCGTTGCCTGAGCTCCGCGCCATCCATCGTCGGCAGCATGTTCACGTTCAGGTCGCCGTTGGGATAGTGGTTGATCTGGGCCGAAGGAAACCGCTGGTTCCACCAGCACTGCGTCGCGACGCCGGCGGGCAGCGGCTCGATGGCCGCTGCGGCCTCCGGCGTCACACGGTAGATCAGGGTGGCGCCATTGATGCGCCGCGTGGGCTGCTCAGGTGCGCTGGGTTCGGAAAAAGTGACGCGCGCCTCTTGTCCGGTCGTCATGGTGCAGCCGGCGTCGGCACAGAGCACGCCATCGCCGGTGGCGTCCACGAAATAAGCGGCGACGAGCTTCGCGCCGCTGGACAGCGAAACGGATTGCACGCGGCCGGCATCGGCCTGGGCTCCGGTGAACACCGTGTTGAACAAGACCCGGCAATGGCCGGTCTCCGCCAACAGCGTGCGCATCGTCTGCGCCATCGCCTCGGGTTCGAACACAACGCCGTGGATGTCCCGTTTCGACACGCCGTGCCGTTGTAGCGAGTCGAGGTAGCGGCGCGCCGGGTCAATCACCATCTCGCCGCCGGGGTATTTGTAGGGCTCGCGCTTTGGATCGAACCACGCCTGGTGCCGCGCCATCGCATAGATACCGACGGCGTTCGTCTGCTGCCGCAGCCGCTGATAGAGCTCGAACGGGAGGCCGGTGCCGCCGACGCCCGGCTCCCAGATGCTGACGCCACCGCAGACCGAGTTGCCGCCGAGCCGGTCCTCCCGCTCCACCAGCACCACCTCCACGCCGCGCCGCGCCGCCGCCAGCGCCGCCCCGAACCCGCCGCTGCCGCCGCCGATAACCGCGAGTTCGCAGCGCAATTCCTCCGCGGCAAAGGCTTCGCAGCCCAGCGCCAGCAGAGCGGCGCCCAGATATTTTCCAAGGATGGGAACTGTCATGGCCGCATCATTCCAAGGATTGGAAACTTTGAACAGTTTCTTTTCCAAGGCCAGGAGTTTTTCGCGGGGTTTGGCGTGCGCGGCCGTGCGTGGGCTGGCGTTGGCCGCAGTCTGACGACTGCAGCTACATCCGCTCCGTAGCTGCGTTCGTCAGAACGCGGCCAGCCGCAACCGAACGTCCGCAAACGCCCCTCCCTCACACCGCCGGGACAATCGCGCCGTGCTCCGTGAGTGTCTTGCGCAGTTCGGTCAGCGGCACGCTCAGGGGCGTGCCGCCGGAACGGGCCGCGAGCGCGGCCGCGGCACCCGCCGCCTGGCCCATCGCCATACAGCTCGCCTGCACGCGCAACGCCGAATTCGCCAACCGGTCGCTGGCCAGGCAGCGGCCCGCGACCAGCAGGTTGCGGCTGCCCTTGGGGATCAGGGCACCCAGTGGCACGGTGGGTACGACGCCTTCGGCCAGCGGCTGCGGTTTCACGCCATGCTCGTCGTGCAGATCGATCGGATAAAAAGAATAGGCGATGGCGTCGGGGAAGATACGCCCGCCCTGATAATCGGCCAGCGTCACATTCGTCTCGCCGACGATGCGGAAGGTTTCGCGGATACCGGTCTCCGGCTGGAGCCGCTCGATGCGCAGCTTTTCGAAGCCGGGCTGCGCCTTGAAGAAGCGCATCACGCGCAGCAGCGACTGGCGGCCGCGGAGGTTGGCGTCGGTGTGCAGCTGGGCGGTCGAGGAATCCGCGTTGAGGATGTGCATGGCGTTCATCCCGCCGCTGCCAAGGAAGCCGCGCACGCCGCCGTTCATGTCGGTCCGCAGCAGCGCGCCGGACTTGATGGCCTCTTTCGCCTTGGCCTCCAACGCCGGCAGATCCACTTTCTCGCGCTCATAGCCGATGAGCCGGTAAATCAACGTGCCGGGCTGCGTGGTGGCTTCGCGTTGCCGTGGCAAGCCCAGCAGACCGATCACGGCGGCGTTGCCGGTGCAGTCCACCAGTTGCTTGGCGACGATGTCCACCTGCTCGCCCTTGCCGGCCAGCCGCACCTTCCAGCCGTCGGCCACGGCCGTCACCGCGAGCGGGAACTCATAGTAACGCAGCTGCACGCCGGCCTTCACGCAGGCTTCTTCGGCCAGCGCGGCGTAGAGCGCGCCGCAGATGCGGACCTGGAACCGGGAATGATGTTGCGGGGTTTGCTGGCTGAAGTCGGGGAGCTTGTCGCCGTTCAGCTCGACGGTCTTGATTACCAGGTCCCAGCCGATCCCGGCGATGACCTGTTTCTTCCAGGCGTGAAACAGGCCGGGGAGATCCACCCCGGCGGTGGTCGTGGTGCCGCCGAGCTGGCTGCCGGCCTCGACCAGCACCGTGCGCGCGCCAAGCCGTCCTGCCTGGACCGCGGCGATGGTCCCGGCCGTGCCGCCGCCGATCACCAGCACATCGGCGGTGATGCTCCGTACGGGTGCTTCCGCAGGCGGCTGCGCGGCGATAACGCGTGGCAGGGCTGCGGAACCGGCCGCCACAGCGCCGAGGCTGCTCAGGAAGTTTCGCCGCGATACAGGACGACCGGCTGGTTTCAGTTTCATATTTTCTCCCGCAGGCTGCCCCTCGTTTCCAAGGGTTGGAAAGTCACAGAGTCATTTTTCCAAGAATTGGAAAAAATTGACAGCCCTTTTCCACGCCTTGGCCAACAAGCTGAGTTTATCCCAGGGGACCATGCGGTTTGCGGAGGTCATTATGCGGCGCGGGTGGTTGTGCAGAGGCTGGCCGCTCCGGATGACTCCATGTGGGACTCAACCTCCTCAGCTCCCCGTCCTGAATTGCTCCCGTCACCTTGGGGCCAGGTAGAACGCCCGAAAACCGTCCAGTTTATCCGTGTTGATCAAATCTACGCCGGCCTCCAACAAGGCGGTCCAGGCGACGGGTGTATCGGGAATGTTCCAGAAGCGGATGCGTTTCCCTTGGGCATGTGCTTTGGCGACCAGCGCCTTCAGTTTGGACCGTTCCTCGGCGGGAAGCGCCTCCTGCCCACGCCACTTGAAGTGTTTCGCCCAGTTATCGGAGATCAAGGGCATGAGCTGCGGCGAGGCGGCGCTCTCCAACTCGTCCAGATGCCCGTCGTAGCCAGCACGCCGGACCGGCTCTGCTGCCATCCATTCACGCGGCCGGTTGCCGGAGATGATGACCGTGATGGCGTTCGTTGCCGTCCGGTCCGGATAGAAGGTGGTCAACATCTTCTCGTACGGCTTGAGCGCGGTGAGCAGCGCGCGATAGGTGTTGGTGGCGGCGGATTTGAAGTCGATGAGCAGCGTCACCGTTGGGCCGCCGGCATACACCCGGCCGCCGTTTTTCTCGACGCGTTCGCGCAACGGGTCCAGGTAAAGCCGCTGCAACGTCCGGTCCTTGCGCACGGCCTTGCTCGTGTGCGCCACCAGCAGTTGCCCCTCCACCAGCCAGACGTCGGCTTCAACGCTGCAGAAGCCGTGGTCGAGGGCGTCCAGCAGCGGACGGGTGTGCTCGTAGTCATTGTGGGCGTGGGCGCAGGTCAGCAGCGGGAACCGCGCGGGCTCTTGGGCCAGGGCTGCGACCCCAAGCAGGTGCAGCATCACGAGGAGTTTCTTGATGGAGGAGAAACTCTTCATCCGCCACGGTCGCTGCCAGCCATCGGATAAATGGATTTTCATCGCAGGGTCTCTTTCCTTGCTCATCAGGAACCATGCGCTCGACACGGGGCATGCTCAGGGAACGGCTCCAAGGCGTCAAGCGCGGAGACGGGTTGCCGTGAGGCCGGGCCTCCGACCGGCGCCCCCTCCGCCACAACGCCGGCTCGGTGAGCCGGCCTACAGGAAGAGCGAAGGCGGTCAGCATCCCTTGGGCACCGCTTCTGCCTTCCTTGGCCTCTGTGGTTCCGGCTTCAGTTCAGCTCGGCGCTTCGTCGAGCTTCACATCCTGCGGCAGGCGGTTGGTTTTGGCGGCGGTGGCGGCGACCTTGCCGGCGGCCTCGCCCAACGCGACGGAGTTGCCGGTGACGCGGTAGCTGGAGTGCGCGAGGAAATCGCCGCTGATGTTGCGGCCCGCCATCATCAGCCCGCCGACGTCCTTGGCGATCAGCGCGCGGAGCGGGATGTCGTAGGCCTTCGTGCGGAAGCCGGCTTTCTCGATGCTCTTGAGCTTTTTCGGATCGGTGGCGTGGACATCAATCCCGAACGTCGCGCGGCAGACGGCGTCGGCGTGGCGGCGGCCTTCGCGCAGGTCGTCGGCGGTGACGGTGTAGAGCCCGTGGATGCGGCGGCCTTCGCGTATGCCGATCTGCTCGGCGGTGACCACGAGGCGCAGGTTCTTCCAGATGCCGCCGAGCCCGCGGAGCCCATCCAGCAGCGCGTTGATTTCCTTGCGGGCCTGGAGCGTGGAGCGTGTGATGTCCGCGGCGCTGGTGCCCAGCACGCCATACTCATGGTTCGTCATCAGCGCAAAGAGGTGGTCGCGAATGTGGAACAGCGTTGGCTTGGCGTAGGAGGGCGAGTGCCCTCCGCGCTCCATTTCCGCGCGCAGCTTGTCCTTCGTCGCGTTCCAGTTCGAGGCTGTTTCCTCGCTGTGGTAGTACTCGGTGATCTCGGAGGGGACGAGGCCGGCGACCAGCGCCATCAGCGTCATCGGCTGCGTGAGCTTGGTCTCCGGGTGGCCGAGGTCGAAGCCGCAGCCCGCCTGCGCCGCGAGGTCGCCCTCGCCGGTGCAGTCCACGAAGATTTTCCCGCGCCAGGCCTCGCGGCCGGACTTGGATTCGGTGATGGCGTGCTCGATGCGGCCGGCGGCATTTTTCAGCGCGGCACAGACCCGCGTGTGCAGGCGAACCGTCACGCCCGCTTCGGTGCACAGGTCTTCCAGCATCAGCTTCATCGCCTCGGTGTCATAGGCGTTGGTGCCCTTGCCCTTGCTCGTCATGTCGCGCGCGCCGCGCTTCTCCAGTTCCTTCCACAGCTCGGCCATGATCCCGGCCTTGTTGCTGGAATCGAGGATCCAGCTCAACAGGCCCGCGGTCCAGATGCCGCCGAGGCAGCCGTGGACCTCGATCAGCTGCGTCTTCGCGCCGCGCCGCGCCGCGGCGAGCGCCGCCGCCACGCCCGCCGGCCCCGCGCCGCAGACGATCACATCGAACTCGCCCGCGACCGGCACCGCGTGCGCGGCTTCCGTCACGCACCCCGGCTTTTCGATCAGCCGCTCCGCGCCGCGCACCAGCGGCGCGCCCAGCGCTGCCGTCGTCCCGAGCCCCGCCAGTTTAAAAAATGATCTGCGTTGCATAGGTCACCTGCTTTCCGCGCGAGATATTACCAGAGATGGGCAGCCAAAGTCTGCCCGTCTCGCCAAGTCCGACTGAAAAAATCACTATTTCTGTCCGGTCGGCGCAGGGCTATCCGACTGCTGAGCCGGGCCGGCGGTGTAGACCAGATCATCGAAAAAGATTTTCACCATCTGCCCGCCGGCGCGCGCCGTGAAGAAACCGAAGCGGTCGAAGGCTGCGCCCTCCGCTTTGCGGCCGGGTTTTAGCGGCAGGACCACGGTTTCTTCGCCGAGGGTCGCGCGGATTTCGCCGCGCCCGTTGATGGCGGCGGGGTCATAGACCAGCGACCACGCGCAGGCCTTGCCCGGCTTGAGCAGCGGGCCCGTTTCCGCCTTGCCGCGGCGGCCTGTGCGGGTGGCGAGCTGCGGTTCGAAGCAATGGCCGACGCGTGTCGGTCCGCCGACGTGGATGCCGAGGAAGTTCCGGCCCGGTGTGGGCGGCTCATTCGTGTCGGCGCTGTGGAACCAGCCAAAGTACATGTCGGAATCGGGCCCTGCGGTAAGCAGCTTCACCTTGCCGCATGCCTCCAGCCGCTGCTCCAGCGAGAGCGGGGCGACGCGGTCGGCATAGCAGCCCCAAGGCTTGTCGGTGCGCCAGAAATTGCCGCCGACCTCGCCGGGCTGGCCGCCGGCGTGGCTGGTCTTCGCACTGAACCCGAAGTCGTGCGCGCCGGTCTGTTCGCGATCCTCGAAGGTGTCGCGATTACCCGCACCGATCCACGCCGGCTCCTTCGAGAAGTCCTCGGACTGGCCATCGAACTGCAATTCGTCGAAATACAGCGTCGCCGCGCCGCCGCCCTTCATCATGTTCATCATGCCGAACCGGTCGAAGGTCGCGCCCTCCTGCCGATAGCCGGGTGGGAGATCCACGGTGAACGTGCTCGTGTACGGGAAGCGCCGGCGGGCTTCCTCCTGCGCGGCGGGAGAAAGCTTGGCGTCGAGCGGTGGCACCGGATGATTCTCGCTTCGCTGCGTGAGGGTGAACTGGCCGTCGCCGTGGTTCGCCTGCGGGTCGTAGTTCAGCGTCCAGTGATAGCGTGTGCCATCGTTCTTGAGGGGCGTGGGTCGGTACTTGCCCGGGAGATACGGCGTGATGAACGTGCCGCAGGAGCGGTTGCCGCCGGTGATCAGCCGCACCGCTAGGCGGCCGCCGTCGCGCTCGAAGTCGAAGTGCAGGCCCAGCGAACCGATGGGCCGGCCGCTGCCGCCGGGCTGCTGCGACTGGAACCAGCCGAAGAACACGCCTGCGCCAGGTTGCGACGCGGTAATCGCGAAACTGCCGGATGCTGCGAGCTTGTCATCGAGCGTTTTTCCAGCAAGCCGCGCGGCATAGGAGGCCGGCGTCGTCGAGCGCTGGATGCGTCCGCCCATTTCGCCCGCGGCCTGACCCGCAAAGTGCGTCGGGCTATAGCCAAAATCCTGCTGCACCGTGACGCCGGGTTTCGGAGGGATGCGATTGTTGCTGGCTTCCCAGCCGGGGTCCCGATTGAACGCCTCGTACTGGCTGCCCGCTTGCGCTGGCACGGCCATGCCGGCCGCCAGCGGCATCAGGCAAAGCAGCATCATGGTCCCCCCGGTCATCATGGTCAGAGGCCTTCCACCACGGGTGCAAAACGGATGCCAATGGGAACTATTGTGTCCGTCCCACGAACTTGTAGCGCCGGATCTCAACGGGAAACCAGCTCGCCGCTGTTTTCAAGGTGCTGGCGGTGCAAAGTCGATACGGTCCTGCAACGCGTCACGATCCGTGAGCACCAGCGGATAATCCGTGAGCGGCAGGCGTCCGAACTGGCGGTAGGGCCCCTTGGAGGGCTTGACCTGCGTCGGTTCGTAGACCCGCCCGGTCAACAGGTCCGCCAGGATGGGGTGCTCGATCCCCTGGTCGGCATCGTCCAGGATTTTGAGCTGGGCATCGGCTGCGCCCGGATAATCGGCCTGCACATCGGCCGGCAGATAATAGAGATAGAGCGGCCGGCCCTTGCGGATGAATGGGGTGGTGATCGCGGCCAGCTGCGCGGACACAGGACCTGCGAAGTCGAGTGCCGCGTAGAGGTTGGCCGGCCACGTGTTTTGGTCAAACACGGCCGCGAAGTGGGTGAGGGCGCGATAGGATTCCTTCGGCGCGTAGCTCCCGCCGTGCAAAATGCCGTGCCGTGCCGGATCGGTCTGGGTCGTCGAGCTCATCTGATAGGGGCGCGCCGTCATATCGACCATCTGGAAGAACGAGCTCCGCTCCATGCCGACCTTCAGGTCCAGCGCGTAGCGGCGCAGGAGCCACTTGGCCTGGTTCCGTTCGCTGTCGAACACGGTCGGATGCAGCCAGTGGCCCTTGGGGAAATGGGAGGCGAAGCCGGACTCGCCCTGCCAGAGCTTGACCTGCGCGCCGCCGTGCGCATCGAAGAGCCGGCGCAGCGCCGCGATCTCCGACGGATAATCTTTCTCCAGCAGGATGCGGTAGGCGTGCACGCAGAAGAAATCGATTTCCTTGCCGACACCCGCCTTGATCAGCGCCGTCACGTAGGTCGAGACAATGCCGGACGAGCAGGCGCCGATTTTCGCGTCAGGGATTTCCGCCCGGATGATGGCGCCGGTCAGCTGGATCAGCCGGAGATATTCCCGCGGGTCGGGCTTGGCCGGCTGCCAGAAGGCGGTGATGTCCGGCTCGTTCCAGATTTCCCAGTGCGTGACCCGGCCCTTGAAGTGGCAGCTCAGCGCGCGGATGTAGTTCTGCCACGCTTGGAGCGTTTCGTCGCCATAGTAGAGGGGGACGTAGCCGACGGCGGCCTCGCCGTAGGTCTTGGGCATGTAGAGCTTGTTGCCGAAGCCCACGTTGAACCACGGCTGGATGCCGCGCCGCCGCAGGTTGTCCACGACCTCGTCCAACCATTGGAAATCATACCGGCCCTTTTCCTGCTCGCACCGGCTCCAGCCGGTCTGGCAGCGCGCCCACTTGACGCCCGTCGCCGCGAGCTTGTCGTAGCAGCGGTCGGGGTCGAAGATGAACCGGTCGAGGCACTCGAAGCCGATGCTGATGCCCGAGTCGCCGATCTCTTTCGACGGCACCGCCTTGAGGCGGCCGATCTGCTTTAAGGCGAGCGCCGGATCCTGGAAGATATCCGCGAACTGGGTCGCGGTCTTATCTGCCATCGACAAGGGCTGGCTGTTGGTCGGCCCGGGCGCAGCTGCCCACAGGCCGGGGCTTAGCCCCAGCAGCAGCAGCCAGATTGATTTATTCATACGGCTTTCTTTCAAAAATATACGGTCTGGCCTGCGGTGAGCGCCGCCTCCCGGGTGGTCGAGGGGTCGACCCCGGCGTCCTTTGTGCGGATAAGTCTGGCTGGTTTAGTTGTCGTCGCCCGCCCGCGCAGACCGCATTCTGACGAACGCGGCCACAGGCAGAAGCAGATTTCGACAGGGCCATTGCTCTAAAATCCGTGCCGCCGCCTCACAGCGTGATGGTCCACGTGTTTGCCGCGCTCTTCTTCAACGGCAAGGTCTGCTGCCTGGTCTTGCCGCCCTGCTCGACGGTGACGCGGTAGGTGCCGTGGAAGCCGCGGAGCTTGGCGCGGCCCTGAGCATCGGTGGTGAGCGTGGCCTGCGTTTTCCAGTCGTGGTTGATGAGTTGGTCGAGCGCCGTGAAAGCGGGCTTGGGCTTGAAGTCCGCGTCGAGCAATCCGCCCATCGCCTCGTTCTCGCCCTTGACGGCGGTGCCGTCGCCGAGATTCCACCACGTGATACCCGCCATGTTCGGCGCGGCAAACCAAAGGCGGTAGTGGTCGCGCACGACCTCGGCCTGCAACGCCTCGCCGCCCTCGCCGGCGGAAGCGATGGTGATCTCGGTGATATAGAGCGGCAGGTTGAACTCGCTGAACTTTTCGTAGAGGTCGAGCAGCTTGTTGGGATCAGCCTTTGCGCTGGCCATATAACCATCGAGCGCCTTGCGCCGGAAGAAATGATATTGCAGGCCAATGCCGCGCACCGCCGCGCCCTGCTCGATGAGCTTTCTGATCTGTGCGACATAGGAGTTGGTTGCGTAGGACTTGAAGTTGTATTCGGTGATCTCGTTGATCATCAGCGTCGTCTGCGCCGGGAAGAGCGGCGCGGCTTCCTTGAACGCCCAGCGGACGTAATCGTGGTCCGGCGTGAACAACGGATAGGTCTTGGGGCAGACCTGCGACTCGTTGACCACGTCGAAGATGGCGAGCTTGCCGCCGAAGTGCGTGGAGATTTCCTTGAAGCGCTTCTGGTAGAGCGCGCGCAGCTCGTCCGCATCCTTCGGGAGCCACTTCGGGTTATAGGCGTGCCACAGCAGCGGATGCCCCTTGAGCGTGATGTGGTTCTTCGCGGCCCACGGCAGGAAGCGGTCGCCCGGCGGCCGCCGCCAGATGTCGCGCGCGGGCTCGGCGTAGCGCAGCTCGCCGCGCTCCGGCTCGGTGCCTTCCCAGTAGAGCGGCACGGTGGCGAAGTTGAACAGCTTGGCGAACGCCGCCTCGTAGCGCTGCTCCGACTCCGCGGGCGTGAGCTGGCCGAGCACGAACGCATTGCAGCCGAAGAGGAATTCGTGGCCGGTCTGCTGCACGGAGATTTTCGCGCCGTTGACGGGGTTGCCCGCGGCGTCCACCACCGTGATGGCCGCATCGCCTTTGCGATACTGCTCGATATTTCGCTCAATATGTTCGTTCAGCGCGGGATCGCGCCACAGCTTCGTATAGGCCTCGGGCGTTGCGGCCAGTGTCAGCGAAACGGGCAGGCAGAGCAGAGCGATGGCGAATATGGTGCGGCGCGTTTTCATGGTGGTGCCTTTCAGGTTGTGGGTGACGAGGTGTAGCTCCACGGCGCGCGCAGGGGGACTTCGAGCATCGCGGCGGCCTCGGCATCGCCGACGATCTTCTCGGTCTGCGGGTCGAACTTGAGCTTGCGCTTGAGCAGCATCGCGATGTTGCCGAGGTGGCAGAGCATCGAGGTGCGGTGACCGGTTTCGACCGGCTCGACTCCGTCTTTGCGCGCCTTCACCGCGTCGAGGAAGTTGCGGTAGTGGTTTTCGCTCACGTAGAGCCGCTGGTCCTTGTCGCCGAGGACGGAGCTCTTGATGGTCGCCGGCCCGGTCTCGAATTTCTTGGAACCGAGTTCCAGCCAGCCCTCGGTGCCCTCGAAGCGGACGCCGAACGAGCGTTTGTCGGTATGGCAGAAAAGCTCGACGCCATCGGCGAAACGCGCGCGGAACGAAACCTTCGTCGGCGTCGTGAACAGGTCGCCCGGTTCGGGGAACTCGGAGCCCGCGTCCTCGAACTCGGTCGGGAACAGATCGTCGCCGATCGCCCAGCGGACGACGCCGTTGGCATGATGCCCGAAGTTCGTCGTCTGGCCGCCGGAATAGTCGCGGATGAACCGGAATTTGTAGAAACAGCGGAGGTTGTGATAAGGCGCTTGCGGCGCGGGGCCGAGCCAGAAGTTGTAGTCGAAACCTTCCGGCACGGGTTCCGGCTTCCAACCAGGGCCGGGGCCCTTGAAGTTGTTCTCCGCGACGAAGCTCTCGATCTTTTGCAGTTTGCCGAGCCGGCCGTTGCGCACGAGTTCGCACGCCTCGCGGATATGCTTCTTCGAGCGCCACTGGCTGCCGCACTGGAGGATGCGGTTGTGCTTGCGGACGGCCTTGATCATCTCCTGCCCGTCGCGCACGGTCAGGCCGAGCGGCTTCTGGCAATAGATGTCCTTGCCCGCCTCGGCGGCCATGATCGTCTGCACCGCGTGCCAGTGGTCGGGCGTGATGATGGCGACGGCATCGACATCCTTGCGGGCGAGCACTTCGCGGAAATCGATGCACGCGTCGCAGCCCTTGTAGGCATCCTTGCCCGTCTTTTTCGCATAGGCCTTGTTCACGAAATCGCGCTGCGGTTCGCGGCCGAGGAACTGTTTGTCGTCGCGGTAGCCGCGGCTGCCGCGGTTGACGTCGCAGACGGTGACGATCTGGCAGTCGTCGTTTGCCAGCCACTCGGGAAGATCCACGGTGCTCTGGTTGCCGGCGCCGATGATGCCGAGCGTGATGCGTTTGCTCGGCGCGTTCTGGCCGAACACCGATGACGGTACGATGGTCGGCATGCCCCAGGCCACTGCACCGAGCGCTGCGGACGAGCGGAGAAAATCACGGCGGGAGAAACGACGAGCGGCGTTGTTGTTCATGTGTTGCCCTTTGCTTTGATGCTCTTCTTACCAGAATCAACCATGGCCTACAATGATGCCCTTGCGGGGCAGTGGCCAGCATATACTCGCAGGCGTGTTTATTTTTTCCGGGCGACGAAGTATCCGCAGCCCGCAAACTCCAGCGCTGTCTTGCCAGCTTCCTGTGTGAGTTTGGCCCCCTCAACCAGCAGCGGCTCCAGTTGGGGCGGCAGCTCGAGCTGCACCTTGAGCTTGCGGTTAGACAGGTTGGCGATGGTTACGATCTCTGTGTCGCCCGTGCGACGGGCGAAGGAGATGACCGCGTCGGGCTGATCGTTATCCAGCCAGACCACTTCGCCGGCGGACAGCGCCGGTTCAGCGCGGCGCAACTGGCAGAGTTTCTGATGGAAGGCGAACTTCGCCATGGCCTTCGGCAGGCAGGCGGCTTCCCAGCGGACCGGATAGCGCGCGTAGATGCTCTGCAGACTGGTGTCGCCGATTTCCTGCCCGTTGTAGAGCAGCGGCACGCCGTCGAGTGTGAAGTTGATGATGGCCATGGCGGCCGCGCCGCGTTCACCCATGACCACCTCGGCGCGGAGCAGGTCGTTGACGATGTCGTGGTTCTCTGTGTAGCGGATGAAGCGCGCACCGCGCGGGCGCTCGTCGTGCATCTTTTGCCAGAGCGTGCGCAGCGAGGACGCCGGCTGGCCTTTCGTGAAGACGGCCTGTACCGCTGAGAGCCAAGAGAAACTGTAGTTGAGATCGAAGGCCTTGAGCTGGTCGTCCTTGCGCTGGCCTTCGGCGAGGATGACGAGGTCAGGCCGGATCTTTTCGAGCCGCGTGCGGGCCTCCTCCCAGAAATCCAGCGGAATGGCGTCGGAGACGTCGCAGCGGAAGCCATCCATGTCGAAGTCCCTCACCCAATGCTCCATGTTCGCCCAGAGATGCTCGCGCAGCTCGCGGCTCTTGAAGTTCAGGCGTGGAAAATTCCAACTGCCCGTCGCCGCCTTGCCGCCGGCTTCGCGTTGTACCCAGCCGGGTTTGTCCATCGGCACGGCCGTCGGACCGCAGTGGAAATAGACGAGGTCCAGCAGCACGCGTTGCCCGAGCTTGTGGGCGGTGGCGATAAATTCGCGCAGGTCGGCCTCGGTGCCGTATTCGGGATCCATGAGATTGTAGTCCTTGATGCGATAGGGATTCCGCGGGTTGTTGGTGTGCGATTCCTTCTGGCGCTTGCTCCAGAATTCCGGCCGCAGGTCGTCATCCGACAACTGCACGGGGCAGAGGTAGATGATGTTTGCGCCGAGTTCCGCGACCTGCGGCAGGCGCGCGGTCGCAGCCTTCAGCGTCCCTTCCGGCGTGAAGCCGCGCAGCCAGACCTGATACATCACGCCGCGCGTCATCCACTCCGGCGAGGCGCGCGCCGGCAGCGCGGACAGGTTCTGAGGTGCCTCGGCCGCGACCGCCACACCCGCGAGGACCGCCATCGTCAGACTGCTCCACATTCCGCTATTCCATTTCATGTGCCAGCTCCTGTTTTCAAGATCACGAACAAACTCTGGCTTGCGCCTACTTTACGTCGAGTTCGTACCACACCGTTGCATACTCCGGCTTCAACACGATCCTCGCGCCGCCGCCTTCCGCCTGCTCGACCGCGAGCTCCTGCTTCCGGTTGCCGTGCGGATCGAGCGCAAAACACTTCAGCCTGGAGGTCGCGACGGGCAGCGTGACCGTGGCGGGAACGCCTTCCACGCAGACGGGGCCAGCCCCCCATTTTTCGTCGCTGGTGATTTCCTTTGCGTTCACGCGGGTGATGACCATGCCCTTGTTCTCGGCCACACCGGTGGCGGCCAGCAGAATGTTGGCCGGCCGACCCGACTCGCCGAACCCGGTGGCGTTGCGCGAGACGAGCGAAACCGTGGCCCAAGCGAGGCGCGTCTTGCCGACGGTCAGCGTGACGCCTCCCAGCGCGATCGTCCGGCCCTGAGGGAAGCCGGTGAAGAGCTTGGTGTTCGGCGTGTTGATGGTCCAATAACCGGCCCCCGCTTGTTCCGTGTTCCACGTCAACTCGCCGGTATCGCTGACGAAGATCTGTTGGTCCTCAGGGATCTGCTCCACGGTCGCGGGGTCCGTGCCGGTCTTGCCCGACAAAGCGACGGCCGTTTTGTGGAGCAGAGCCTGTCGCCTGTCGAAACCCAAGGAACCGATGCTGGCACCGACCGCCTTGGAAGCCGTCAAGCGGTCAAAAAAGGCTGGATAATCCACGTCCCCGACCAGCGCAGACTTCGCTTCCTGCACGTCGCCCCGCAGAAAAATGGCCGCGCACGCCGGGAAATGGGCGAGTACATCGGTCCGCGCGAGGATGCTGAAAAAGTATGTATTCTTGTCCGGTTCGAAATCGGGGCTGTGGTTGTAGGTGTACTCGAAAACACCATCCCAACCTTGCAGCCGGCCGTACGCACGCAGCAGCGGCTGGCCTTCCGCGCCGTACTGGTTCGGGAACGGATGGTTGTACTCGCTGACCGTGTAGGGCTTGCCGAGCACCCGCTGGCCGGCCAACCCCAGGATGCAGTCCAGCGAGTTGAGCATGGATTCGTTGCGGATTCGCCAGCCAGGGTTGACGGGGTGCGGGTGACACCAGTAGGCGTGAGCGTCGATGTAATCGAGCTCCGCCTGAACAAAAGGCGGGCTATACCCGAGCTGCGTTCCGGAGATCACGGACCTGGCCTTCAACTCGTCCTTGAGATAACGAGCGATGCCGGTCCAGTAGGCGCGTTCGGTGTCCACCAGAAATTGGTAGAAATCCCGCTTCGCCTGTGGCAACACCAAGCTGATGGCTTTGAGCGTCGGGACCGTGCCGTCCTCGATTCGTCCTGTCGCATCCAAATCACTTTGCGCGCCGCTCTGGAAGGAAACGTCCGCGAATTCGTAGGTTCCCGCGCTGAACCTGGTCAACTGAAGCTGCGCCTTGTCGGAATCCTCGGCAGCGATGAACGCGCAGCATATCGTCCGCCACACAGCACCAACCTGGAAGGTTTTATGCAGGCCCAACGGCCGCCAGCCACGGGTTGTATCGGCGACGGCCAGCCCGAGCGTCGCGTCGGGCGTATCTTTCGCGCAGCGGATCTTGAACGACAGCGTGTACGGCTGCCCTTTCTTGACCGTCAGGTGCCGGAATAGTTTGGGGAAGAACTCATGACCTTCGCGCGTAACGATAATCTTCATGACGCCGCCGTCCGCGCTGGCACTGGCTTGTGCCGAGCCGGCTGCAAGAATCCAACGCTTGCCATCCATCGCGACCGGCTGATTGAATTTCCCCTCGGGAATCTGCTCGTCGTGCAAGGGCGACGACGTCCATTTCCACGCGTCGAGCATGGCCGCGGTGGTTGCGTATTTCTTCCGCAACCAAGCATTCCACTGCTTGCGAAATTCACCTTCATGCGGCTGGGCAATGTCGCGGTTGAGGAGCGCGTTCTCGTTGTTGATCTCGATCACGGCCACGCACGGGTCATCGGTGTAGGCCAGCTTGGTGTACGGATTCACACGTGTCAGGAGTTTCCTGGCGTACTCCTTCTCCGAGGCGATTACGCGCGGCTCAAAAAAGCTGATGGTTTTCGGAAACCGCGCAACATGGAGGTTGATGTCGACGTAGATACCGCGCTTCTTGAGCGCCGCGATCAGGTAGTCCTGGCGATCCACCTGCTCCGGGGCGAACGGGATCGGCACATTTGGGTCCGCCTTGAACGCACCCGGCAATGCATCGCCCTTGCCGAAGATGCCGGTTTCTTTTTCCGTCATGAAATTGCCGTATTGGGCGTCGAAGTAGTGCAGGCGGACACAGTTGATGCCGAATCGCGCGAGCCGGGCGGCCAACTTGTCCGCCTGTTCGTGCGTCGGGAAGTTCGCCGGGCCGGTCAGGTTCGTTGCGTGGAGCCGGACCGGGCCGGCGTCGTTGACAAAGCGTCCGTTCTCGACCCGGACAAAGCCGTGTTTTCCGGCGGGCGCATCCAGCAGGTGGGCCATGCTCGACGCGTTGTCGGGGCCGTCGTAGGAGATCAGGAAAGGGAACAACGGCGGAAAAGCCTCGGCCGCCGACAACGGCAGGGCGGCTGCGCTCCAAAAGAAACCCAACAAGGCTGCCGCCGCAACGCGGTGCGGGCTGATTTTCTGTGTCATTTTAGTCGTTCCTTTTTTGGGCGAGGGGCTGGTGCCAAAACGATTGCCAATAGGCCTGGTCGGCGGCATAGACGTCGATCGGCCGCCCGTCATCGGCGGGCAAAATGCCAAAGCGCCGCAGTTCGCGCACGTAGTGCTCGTTGGGCTGAAAGCCGGGCATGTCGAAGCGCTTGCCGGCGGCGAGCTGCGCGCCTGCGGCGGAGATGGCGCGGACGAGCTGCTGATAGTCCGCGTCCTTCCGGTCGGCGAAGACCGCGGAACGGCACAGCCCGAGCCCGCCCGCCTCCCGCGCCAGCGGCGCTCGCACCAACAGCGATTGCTCCGGCCGGGTGAGGTTGCACAGCGACTGATGCGGGCCGGCCTCGCCCAGCTTGTAGTAGGCCATGCGCCGGATGAAGGTGATCTCGCTCACGTCGCTGATCAGCGGCTGCGCCGGCTTCAGGCCGAACCGGAAATGGGTCTGGTGCTTCATGCCCGGATACGGTTTCACTTTCTCGGCATGGCACGAGCCGCACCGCCGCTCGATGGCTGTCGCGGGGAATTGCACCGGATACATCCCGCACCCCAGCGCGCCATAGGTGCCGGGATACGTCGCGCCGCTCTCGATCCACAGCCTGACCAGCGTCTGTTCGTGCGCGGAGAGCATGGCGTCGTAATGGCTGCCATCCACGAACTGCAGCAGCCGGCTCGCCGCGCTGCCGACCGAACGCGGCGGCTGGTTGCCGTAGGCGTTGCGTCCGTCGGCAATCAGGCTGCGCTTGAACATCGTCCAATAGCTCACCGAGAACAAAGGCGTGCGGTCGCCGGTCAGTTCCACGCCGCCGTCGCGCCGCCCGGGCTGGTGGCATTCCACGCAGTGCCGGTCGAGAATCGGCTGGATGTCGCGCGGGTAGTCGAACACCTCCGGCGTGCCGGGGACCGGTTCCGGCACGCTCGCCCGCCGCTGTAACGCCAGCACGCTCGGCCGGGCATGGGGCGCGCGCGTGCGCGGCTCATGGCAGCCGACGCACCCGGTGGTCTCGCCGGGCTGCACCGTCACAAAACTCTGCATCCGCTTCACCGCCCGGTCATTGGCATCCAGCGCCACAAAAAACAGGGAGCGCAACGCCGGCAGTTCCATCACGGCCGAGCCATCCGCCTCCACGGGCACGGTGCCCAGCACGCGCTCCAGCGTGAACGTGCCGCCGATGTCGAGCGGCTCCTGGCCCCCGGAGAAGTTGGCCGGCTTCGGGAGCTGCTCCAGCACGAGTAGCTTCTTGATTTCGCCGCGCTGCACGCCGGCCATGTTGCGACCCGCGTAGACGTCTTCCAAGATCAGTCGCCCGGTGGCTCGTGACAGGTCCACCCGCGCCGGCAGCACCGGTTCGCGCGCATGCGGCCGCAGCGGCCGCGGTTCGTGGGCCTCCAGCGTGGCCCCGGCGGCGGGCGCATAGATCAGCTCGGTGCGCCCCTGCGCGTCCATCAGGTGCAGGCCGCGGCCGTCGGCCACGAGGAACTCTTCGGCTGAGAGCGGATAGGGATCGCGATAGAGTTGCTTGCCTTGGCTGATGGGGCGCACCGCGCTTGCCTCGTCAGGCCCGGCAGAGGGATCGATCACGACAATGCGGCCCATGTGTTCCGGCACGCCATGGCCGGGCGAGAAGGAGGCCACGACCTGGCGCGCGCCGGCCGGCCCCGAACCGGGTCGCGGGGGAATCGGCTTGGCGTCGATGATCACGCCGCCCGGCTTCCCGTTGCCGTAATAGACCATGACCCCCGTGCCGTCGGGATTGACGGTCCAAAGATGATGAAACACGAGCTGGTTACGGTCCACATATTCCCAGCGCATGTAGAGCACGCGGCCATCGGACAGCGGCCACGGCGTGTTTTCCTGCTCCGCATTGCTGCTGACCATGCGCAGGCCGCTGCCATCGCCTTCGCAGCGATAGAGCACCGCCACCCGCGTCCGCCAGCACGGCACAACGCGGTGACAGCGGCTGGAGCAGAACATGATGCCGCCATCGGGCAGATAGGTCGGTTCGATGTCGTCGTCCGGGCCATCGGTCAGCTGCCGGAGCCCCGTGCCGTCGATGTTGATCTCGCACAGGTGATGGGCATGCGTGCCGCCCTTGCGGTACGCGAAGAGAATCTTCCGGCCGTCGTAGTGGACCTGCGGGTCGCGGATGCCGCCGCGCGGGTCTTCGAGCAGCACGGCCACCTTGCCCGAACGCAGGTCGAGCCGGCACAGCCGCGCGCCCTCGCCGTAGGCCCACCAGACGCCGTCCTCGTGCTTGAACCCGCCGTGCCGGGCATTCGCCGAGTCGTCGGAGTAGTTGCCGAAGTTGCCGTACCAATGGTCGCGCCCCGCAACGCGCTCGGCGAAGATGATCTCGTGAAAATCTGACGTGGGCCGGTCCAGCAAAGTCCGCAGCATAGGCCCCGGTGCCGCGCCGGCGGGCCACGGCGCGAACCAAAGGAGACCAAGCAAAGTTGTTATCCAGCCGTTAATAGTTCACTCCAACTTCGGACCGGCGATGCGTTCCCCGCGCTGCTGGCGGGCCTGGTCGGCGGGAGCGAACGTTCCGTAGAACAGCGCGTTGGCGTCCATCCAGGTGGCGAGCCGCTCGATGTCGGCGGAGTCGAGCACGACCTTGTGGTGGCCGCGCAGGAGCATCTTCATCAGCGGGCTGCCGCGCGCGCCGAAGAAGTCGGGTTGCGTCAGCGGCTCGCTGTTGGCCACGCGGAAATCGCCGGGCTTGCCGCCCCACGCGGAAAACGAGACGCGCGGCGCCAGCGCGTTGTAGGAAGTGGTGTAGCGGCCCTGCGGCGCCCCGGACAGCACGAGGCCGGCGCGCGGCTGCGCGCCGCCGTGGCAGCTGACGCAGTGCTTGTCCAACACGGGCTGTACGAGCAGCGGATAACTCAACGGGCGCGAGCCCTCGGGGGCGGGCGCGATATCCGACGGCGACCGCTGCAGCGCCAGGGCCGCGCCGCGCGGGGCCGGTGCGCTGGCGCGCGGCTCGTGGAAGCCGATGCACGCGGCATTTTCGCCGGGCTGTAGATAGACGACGCTACGCATGGTCTGGACGGACTGTCCGCGTTCATCGAGTGCCTGGAAAGCGAGCGCCAGTCCGGCGGGGGCGCGGAAGTAGGCCGAGCCGTCTGCCTCGACGGGCACGGTGCCGAGCACCTGTTTGCCGGGCGAGGCGTTGGCGAGGCCCACGGTCGGCGTGTTGGCATGCGGCGTGGTCTTGGGCAACACCTGGAGAATGCGCAGCCGGCTGACCGGCACATCCGGCAGATAAGGCCACGCGGCCCGGACATTTTGCAGGAAGAATGTGCCGGTCGGTGCGTTGGTTGCTGTGCTCGGGTACGCCGGCGGTTGCTGACGCGGACGCAAGGGGATTGGCCAGAGGCTGCTGATCTCCGCATCGCGGTAGAGCAGTTCCTTGTTGCCGAAACAATCCACGAGGTAGAGTCCGAACTGGTTGGGCGGATTGGCGCCCGGCTCGCCGATGAGCGGGTCGAAGCTGTAGGCGGCGAGAAAATATTTTTCCGAGAGCGGCCACGGGGTGCGATAGCAATGCCCCGGCCAGCGCACGGCCTCGGGCGGTACCGGCGGCGGCGTGGCGACGCCCGCCGGGGCGTGCCAAGTGCTGCGGCCGGAGGCGCCTTGCGCGACGGGCGCTTCGCTCTCGGGGAACAGTGCGTCGGGCGTCAGTCGCGTGAGCGGATCGGGGCCGTCGATACCGCGGGTCGTGTCGAGCAGGATGATCGAGCCGGCGGTCATCGCATGATGCGCGGCGGCGGTGGCCATGACGCGGTGCGAGCCGGGGATGGGCTGCGCCTCCCAGATGCCGACGGGGTTGAGTGTGTGGTTGCCGTAAAAGGCGCGCACGTTGCTGCCGTCGGGGTGGGCGCTCCACAATTGCTGATAGTGCACGGCGTGGCGGTCCACGTAATCCCAGCGGGTGTAGATGATCCGCCCGTCGTTGAGCACGGCCGGATCCCACTCGTGCGTCTCGTGGAAGGAGAGCGGGTGCGGGTCGGAGCCGTCGGCGTTGGCCGTGGCCAGGGTATAGGTCGGACACGGGCCGCGCCCACAGCGGTGGAAGCCGCCGCGGCGGGTCGAGGTGAACACGAGGTGACCATCCGGCAGATAGCGCGGGGCGAAATCGTCATAGGCGCCGGTGGTGAGCTGGCGCAGCCCCTCTCCGGCGGCGGACATCTCATAAAGATGATAGAACCGGTCGAGGTGCGTTTCGCGGTTGGCGGGCGCCGAGTCGACCGGGCAAAAGGCGAACAACACCTTTTTACCGTCGTACGAGACTTCCGCATGCTGGTAGCTGCCGACGGGGAGTTCTGTGGCGAGCTGGCGGCAACGCATGGACACGCCGGGCTCATCGAGCACGAAGATGCCGCCGCCGGGCCGGGCGCAGCTGCCGTAGTACTGCGTGAGCTGGTGGCTGAAACAGCTCGGCACCTGTTTGACGAACAGCAGCGGGCCGACCTGCGCCAGCGGATTGCACAGCGCGATGCGCCGGCGAAGCTCGTGGAGTTTCCTCCAAGTCTCCTCGCCGGGCGCCATGCCCCGCAAGCGCTCCCATTCGGCCTGCTCCCGGCGCAGATCCACGCCCGCCTCGCGCAGGTCGTGGAGCAACGCGTCACCGCGCTTGAGCAGCAGCGCGCTGGCGTCGGCGTAGGTGCTGGGGTTGCGCGCCGTGCCGATGCCGTCCTGCATCCGCCAGTCGCGCTCGAGCGGCTCCTGTTCTGCATGGCCCACGCTGGCTGTGCCGGCGCAAACCCAACAGCACAAGAGCAACCGCAGTGATCCTGACAATTTCATTTTATAGGTCTCAGCCCGACCGGGCAGGGCTAGGGGATTCTCCGGCCTTGGGCGGCTTCCCAGAGGGCGTACCAGTCCTCGCGTTCCAAGGTGATGTCCGCTGCCGCGGCGGCGCTGCGAATGCGTTCGGGCTTGTTGGTGCCGATGATCGGCAGCGGCTGGCTGGGATGGGCCAGGAGCCAGGCGTAGGCCAGTTGCTCCAGGGTCGCGCCGCCGTAGCGCTGGGCGAGGCTGGCGGCGGCCGTGGCGAGGCGCTGTGCGGCGGCGTTCTGCGGGTCGAACAGCCGTCCGCCCGCGAGCGGGCTCCAGGCCATCGGACGCACGCCGAGCTGTTCACATTGCGCGAACGTGCCGTCGTAGATCGGCTCCATGCGCAGCAGGTGGAACTCAAGCTGGTTGGTGGCCAGCGGCCGCTCCATGTGCGCATTGAGCAGCTCGACTTGCGCCGTGCTGAAATTGGAGACGCCGGCGGCGCGGATCTGGCCGGCGCGCAGCAACCCGTTCAGCCCGGCCGCGGTGTCGGTGGCAGGCGTCAGCCAGTCGGGGCGGTGCACGAGGAAGAGCTCGACGTGGTCCGTGCCGAGCAGGCGCAGCGATTTCTCGAGGCTCTTGACGAGGCGCGCGCCGGAGGCGTTGTAGTGGGCGGTACGGCGCTCCGGGTGGAAGCGGTTCGGCACATAAATGCCGGCCTTGGTCACGAGCTCCAGCTTGTCGCGCAGCCCCGGCGAGAGGGCGAGCGCCCGCCCCAGCATTTCCTCCACTTCGTAGCCGCCGTAGATTTCGGCGGTGTCGATCGTGGTGATGCCCAGCTCGAGGCAGAGTTGAAGCCGCTCGTTGACCTGCTGCGGGGTGGGGTGGTCGGCCAACAGCCGCCACGTGCCATAGACCAGCCGGGAGCACTCCGGGCCGCCGGCGGCGAGGGGGATACGTTGCATGTCAGTCCTTCTGGCGGTCAGAAATAGCCGCCCTTTTCGGTGATCTGGTGGATGTTCTGGCCCTCGGCGACCCAGCCGAAGATCTTCTTTTCGTTCGCGCGGATCTCCTCGGCGCGCACGAGCACGTCATAGGCGATGTCGCGCGGGACGCAGACGACGCCATCGCAGTCCGCGAAGATCACGTCGCCAGGCCGGATGACCGCGTCGCCGATCTTGATCGGAATCTGGTAGTGCGTGATCAGGCAGCGGCCGAGCGAGCCGTTCGGGCTGCGATACTTGTAGTAGACCGGGAACGGTTTCTCCAAAATCTGCTTCGTATCGCGGATGCCGCCATCGATGCACGCAGCGCGCACGCCCATGCCGTACGCCGTCGCCGTCATCACGCCGCCCCACAACGTCGCACGCTCGTCGTTGGACGTGTCCCACATGACGAACGTGTCCGCGCCCATCGCGTCGAGCATCTCCGTGCGGAAGCTCATCTCGCCGGTGATCTTGACGTTCGGCGCGCTCTTCACGGTGAAGGCGATGCCGGCAACGACATCGCTGTCGCGCAGCGGCCGCAGGTGGCCGGGCAGCGACTGCTCGAGCAGGCAGAACTCGCGCAGCACATCGCTGATCGCGCCCGTGTAGAGCTGCTCATAGCGCTGGAGCAGTTCCTTCACCGGCACGGGGAATTCCTTGGTGGAGACCGCCTCGCGCTGCTGGATCAGTTTTTCCAGCTTCATCATCTTCGCCTCGCGCTGGAACAGGTTCGGTGCTTTCGTTTCGTCGCTCATGGAGTTTCCTTTTCGTTGGGGTTAATTATAGCCGTTTCGCGTTGCTTCCGGTTACATGAAAGAGTTCGGTATGTTTGCCGCGCAGTTCGAGCTTCAGGTTGTGCCCGCCCAGCTCGACGGCCAGGCTGGAGTTCGCGTCGTCCGCCTGCCACGGGTTGACCGCCAGCACCACCCATTCGCCCGCGGCCACCTGCAGCCGCCGGACCAGCGGCTGCTTCGCTTTCCAAAGCTGGTGCGCGGGCACATCGGGCAGCCGTTGCGCCTTGGCCATTTTTCCAGAGAGATCGGCCACCCGCCCGAGGCTGCTGCAAAAAGCCGGGAGCGAGCGGTAGTACTGCCCCTTGAGTTTCGGCTCCGAGCCCCACACCACCAGCCCGCGCGCGCCGCTGAAATAGGGCAGCACCGCCATCGCCTCGACGAGCCACGGCGCGAGCTCGCGGCCGGCGAGCTTCTTGTTGGAGTCGTGGTAGCGCAGCCACTCATAGGCGTAGAGCGGCTTGTTGCCGAAGCGGCGCGTGCGCTCGACGTTTTCCTCGATATTCGCCGCGATGTAATAGAGCGAGCCGGGGTCCTCATAGAACACATAGACGCTCGCGATATAGAAATCCACGGTCGGATCAATGTGCTGCCACAGCTCGGCATCGGTGCGGTGCGTGCCGTCCATCTGCTGCGCGCGCTTGCCGGTCAAGCCCCAGTAGTCGCGGCGGAAAGGCTGCGGGCCGTAGATGCCGACCGGCTTGCCGGGGAACTTTTCCTTGGCCCACGTGCAGGGGAGCGAGAACCACGTGGCCCACTCGCGGAAATACGCCGCGGCGAATTGCTCGCGCGTAGTCGCGTGCGACGCGGCGCACACGGCGGGGTCGGCCCACGCCTTGTCGGTGTCTTCCTCAAAGGAAAACTCGATGTCATGGACGAAGAGCGCGCCCTCGTTGGTGCGCGAGGCGATGTTGCGCTTGATGATGCGCTCGAAGAACTCCGGCTTCCGCCAGGGATTGTTGCGGTTGGTGGCGAGGGCGGTGCTGATGTTTTCCTTCTGCCTGCCGGGATAATCGGAGTAGGTGTTGAGCAGCGTCACCATCTCGAACCCGTGCGCCGCGGCCTCGCGGTAGTTGAGCGCGTTATCGCCGCCATGCACATTCCAGAACACGCGCAGCCCGCCGCTCATCGTCACGCGCCGGACCTGGTCCCACGTCGGTGTCGGCGCAGCCGTGTCGTTGGTGGCAGCCAGCACACGATGGGTCAACGGCGAGAACAGCAGCGCGGCCATGGCCAAGGAGGCGAGGTGTTTCATGGGTAATAAATCTCCACACGATCCAGTTCTGCTGCACTGCGCCAAAGCACTTTCAAAAAACGGTTACCGGCAGGGACCGCGCCTTCGTATTCCACCAGCGTGCGATGCTGGCCGCGGGCGGGCCCGCTCATCGGACTGCCCAGGCGGCGCTCTTTGCGCGCCGGACGCAGTTCGCTGAACGTTGTGCCATCGGCTGAAACCTGAAGCACCAAATCCGCGCTGGCCTGACCGAAGAAGGCGACGACTTTGACGGACTCGATGGCGCCGGGAACTTTGTACGTGATCCAGTCGTTGGTGTTGCCCTTGGCGCGGAAGAGGTATTCGGCGTAGAGCGCGTTGTAGTCGTTGTTCAACATCAGGACGTCGGACTTGGCGTGGACGCGGGAGAAGTCTTGAAGTTCGTCCGCGAGACAGACGCGCTTGACGGCGACGGGACCGACAACGTTGGACGGCTTTGATGTTCCGGAAATGTTCCGGGCCGTGACGCGATAGCACCACGTCTCGCCGGCGCGAGCGGTGGTGTCGCTGAACAACGGCCGATAGGCGCTATCGGCGTCGCAGACGTTGGTGGCAAGCGTCATCCAAGTACCGTCCGCTTTCGGCGCGCGCTCGATGTCGTAGCCGCTCGCGCCCGCCGAGCCGCGCCATGAGAGCAACGGTACGTCGCCGATGGGCAGCAGTTCCGGCGCGTCCGGCACGGGCACGGGCGGCACCGGCAGGCCTTGAATCTTGAACGCTGCCTCGCGCATGACCTGCATGATGCCTTGCTCGCGCTGCGCTTCGGCGCTGGGGAAGCCCGGCCAGTGATAGGACCAGACGCTCGGATACGTGAAGATCTGGTGCCAGTAGAACCCGCCGTCGCGATGGTGGAAATACATGCTCCAGAGCAACGCGCCCGCCGCGCCGGATTCGTCCAGTGTCGCCAGAAACTCGCGCGTCTTGGCCACCACATTTTCGCTCGTGAAGCCTTTGCCGTGATACGGGCCGAACTCGCCGATCACGAAGGGCCGTTTGCCTTTTGATTGCGACTGATGGCTCCGGCAACTGGCCGCAAAATCGTTGCCGTAGTAGTGGATGTTGAAGATGTCCACGTTGGCGTCCGGCTCCTTGGGGATCACGTTCCCGCGTGCGTCCATGAGCAGGTGGTGCGGGTCGAGGCTCTTGACGAACGCCGCCATCTCGCTTTGCCACGGCGCAAAGACCTCGTAGGGCACCGTCCATAACTCGTTTCCCAGTTCCCAGCACAGGATGGCCTTATCGTCCTTGTAGGGCACGCCCGACACGGTGTTGCGCCGGGTGAGCACGTAGCGGAGCGTCTGCTTGAAATCCTCCTTCACTTGGGCATCGGTGAAGAACTCCTTCGGCTGTTTGCCGCGATAGCCCGCATAGCTGCCCAAGCCGCCGACGTAGCCGGCCGAATCGGACAAGCTGAACACCACGCGGATGCCGTAGCGGTTGGCAAGCGCGAAGAGGCTGTCCAAGACCTTGAACGACTCCTCGTTGAACTGGCCGGGACCTTGCACGTAATGCCAGGTCATGCGCCCATCGGCGGGTTTATCCTTCGGCTCGCGGACGGGGAGGTTCCAGATCCGTACGACGCGCAGATTCATCTGGTCGAGCGTCTTCAACCCGTCCGCCTGCTCCCACGGCGTCGGCAGTACCAGCCGCTCCGGCAGCTTCATCGTGAAGTCATAGGGCAGGCTCAACCCCGGCATGTTCGCGCCGATAAACCTGAACTCCTTGTCGCCCTCCATCAACTTGTCGCCCTGACGCGTGATGAAATGCTGGAAGCGACTCGGCGCCCCATCGGCAGCGTGCAGCGCGGCGAGCGGCGCAAGCAGCAGGGCGGTGAGGAGTGCGAGGGTGGGCCTCATGAGTATTCTTTTCGTTTCCATTTGAATTGTCAGTTCCATGAATGGGAAGTCATCGCACCGCGGTTTTCCAACGGTTGGAAAGAGCCCATGCGGAGTTTTCCAAACCTTGGAACTCCCGGCAAGTTGTGGATGGTTGGTTCATTCCAGTCCGAGTCATGGCACGGGGCACAACGGGATTTGAAGGTTGTAGGAGTGGGCCAACTTGGCGTCGTCGGCGACGGCGCACAGGAGCACGGCGGGTTTGCCGTTCTCGAAGAACACTTGCGGGCGTTCCAAATACACCACCGCTTGTTTTCGGCCGTCGGCCCAGCGGATATCGGTTGTCGTCACCATGGGATGGGCGGCGAGTTTCCAATCGAAGCCATCCAGGGATTCCCACAGGATGAGCGACCTGCCGCGCTGCGGGGTGAAGTGCCCATTTTGATCCTTCACAATCGCATAGTATCGGTGTGCCGACTTGTCGAACCAGATGCATGGATCTTCGGCCGGGAACGCTGCGCCCGGGGCGGTGAAGGTGGGGCGCATCTGTTTGGTAATGGGACCGGTGAGCGAGTCCGCGGTGGCGGTGAGATGCACCACCGGGCCGCCGAACGGCGCCTTGCCCTGCTTGCCCACCGCCTTGTAGAGAATCAAATAGCCGCCGCCTGGCCGCTCGCAGAACGCTGGGTTGGAGGTCATCAGCGCATCGGGCGCAGCGGAGTCCGGACTCACGTCAACGACGGGCCGGTCCAACCGGGTCCATGGTCCGTTGGGCGAGTCCGCCACGGCGACGCCAATGCGCTGGTTGTTGCGGTGCGTCCAATTCAACCCTTTCATGGCCACGCCGTCGCCGGTGTTGCCCATGTAATAGAGGCAATACTTGTCGCTGAACTTGTTGACGGATGGATTGTGCGTGCACAGGCCGTCCCAGAACTCCTTGCCGCGTGGCGGGAGTGCGACGTCGCGGTGTTTGAAGGGTCCGAGCGGCGTGTCGCCCACCGCGTGGGCGATCTCGGAGTGCGTGACCCAAGCTTGAAAGCCCAGCTTGCGCGGCCAGCGCGAATAGAACAGGTGATACTTGGCATCGTCGCCCTTCACCAGAGTTCCGCACCAGATGTAGTAGTCCGGATCGCTGAACTTTGCCGTCAACGGAACCGGCTGAATCATGGCCGCGAAGTCGTAACCCGCCGAGGCAAGGTTGTTCGTGCCGGCAGCCTCGGCGTGGAGTGCCACTAGCGGCGCGAGCAGCAAGCCGGTGAGGAGTGTGAGGGTGTGTTTCATGTTTGCTCCTTCCGTTTTCATTTGGTTCGTCTATTTCAATTTCATGGATTGCCGGTGGAACGCTCAAGCCGACTCCGGCCGGACGCCTTGGATTGCTCGAGCAAGGCCTTCAGTTCCTTCACGATCTGCGGCTGCGAGAAGTAGAGGTTCTTCGTCTCGCCGGGGTCGGTTGCGAGGTCATAGAGCTGGCCCGGCGCAGCGGGCGCGGTGTCGGGGAGCATGAACGGTTTGAGACCGGGATGGTTGTCGTAGCGGTTCCCACCGGAGCCGGTGTGGTCGAGATATTTCCAGTGGCCACGGCGGATGGAGAGCGTGCGCGACCCGCCGAAGGCCTGCTGGAGCAGGTAGGGCCGGATGGGGCCGCTGTCCTTGCCGAACAGCGCGGGCAGCAGGTTGAAGCTGTCCTCGGCGGCATCCTTGGGCAGGTCGGCGCCGATGACGGCGGCGATGGTCGCCATCACGTCGGTCAGGCTGGTGAGTTGCGCGCTGGTCGTAACGGGCTGCACCCTGCCAGGCCAGCGGACGAGAAACGGCACGCGATGGCCGCCCTCCCAGTCGTCGCGCTTCAGACCGCGCCATGGCCGCGCGCCATCGTGATCGTAGTCAGCGCGCATATGGATGACGCTGGTGGTTTCGGGGCCGTTGTCACTCGTGAAGATGACTAGCGTGTTGTCGGCCACACCAAGTTTATCGAGCGTGGCTAGGAGTTCCCCGACGACGTAATCGAGTTCATGAATGAAATCACCGTGAGGGCCCGCTTTGGTCTTGCCCTTGAACGGGTCCGCGGGAAACGACGGCAGATGAACCGCCTGCGCAGCGTGGTATAGGAAGAACGGTTTGCCCGGCGCGCTGCGGACATGCGACTCGAGAAACTCGCGGCTCTTCTTGAGAAAGACGAGATCCATTCCCTCCATCGGAAAATTCGTGGCGATGAGGCCCACCCGGCAGTCGTTGGCGTAGGGATGCTTGGGCAGCGGTGTCTTATCGAGCTTGCCCGACGGCGGCACGGGCACGCGGTCGCCTTCGATGAACGCGTAGAGCCAGTCCGTCGTGGGACAGCACGCAGTGCCGAAGAAGCGGTCAAAGCCGTGGTCAAGCGGCCCGCCTGCGATGCGGCGCGAGAAGTCCACGCGCCGGACCGCGTCCACGCCGCCACTGCGAATCGGTTGACCGTCCTTGTCGAAGAACGTCAAGCCGACGTGCCACTTGCCGACGCACGCCGTGGTATAGCCCTTGGCGCGGAGCAGAGCCGGCAGTGTGAGCCGCCCGGGCGCAATGAGCGACGGACCGCCGACGCCCTCAAAGACCGCGCCGCCACGCGGAACGCGGAAGGCCATGTGCCCCGTCATCAGGCTGTAGCGCGCGGGCGTGCAGACGGTGGCCGGGCTGTGGGCGTCGGTGAAACGCAGCCCCTCGCGCGCCAGGCGGTCGAGGTTGGGCGTGGGAATCTTGGTCCGGTCGTTGTAGCAGCTCACGTCGCCGTAGCCGAGGTCATCGGCGAGAATCAAGAGGATGTTGGGTTGGTCGGCAGCGTGCAGCGCGGCCAGCGGCGCCAGCAGCCATATGGCGAAGAGCGCGCGTTTCATGGTTTTGCGTTCTCCAGCTTGCCAAACATGATGCGATCCGTGCTGCCGCCGGTGCCTTGGGTGACGGTGAACCAGATGCTCCCGTCGTGCTGGCGGAAGGTCGGATACTGGAAGGAGTTCGTGGACTCGAAACGGTATTTGCGCTCCCAGTCCGTGCCATTGCGGGATACCTCGATGTTGAAGATCCTCCGCCCGACGCCGTAACCATCGCGGATACTCGAGGCCTCCTGCCAACCGAGGTAATAGACGCCCCCGAACTTGTCGAAGGTCGGTTTGGAATTGCTACCCTTGGTGACGAATGGGCGGGGCTCGCCCTTGGTCCAAGTCTTGCCGTCCTTGCTGGTGGTGAAGACGTAGTTGCGATCACCCGCTTCCGCGCGGCAGATCGCCAGCCAGGTGCCGTCCGGCAGCCGGTTGACGGCCGACTCGGTGAGCCGCAGGTCGACCGGTTCGTTGTAGTGGCCAAGCACCTCGACGGTGTCGCGCTGGTCATTGAGCACCCCGAGCGCGTTTTGCGCGCCAGGGAAATTATTGATGACCGCACAGGTCTGGCCGTCGAAAACCTTGAACGAGTCAATCAGGTAGAGGCCGTAGCTCGCGGACTTGATCCGAAAGCCCTGCCGCACAGCGTCGGCGCGAAAATACTTGGGCTGCATGTCGAACGTGCCCGCGGCGGTCTTGAGCTTCATGCGATGGATGCCGGGCTCGAACGCGAGCGCAACGCTATTGAAGTCGCGATACCACATCTGCGCCCCGCCAGGCCCTTTTTGATCCTCACACGCAAAGAAGCAGCGCAGCGTGGTCGCGTTGAGTTGGAGGATGCGCGGGACGAAGCAGGCGCCAATGGGCAGCGTCTCGGTGGCGAACGCCTGCTCGGACTTGGCGAGCAGAAGTCGACGCTCGACCTGGAGGCTCTTCAGGTTCACGACCGACAGCGTGCAGTATTCATCCTTGCCGGCACCGTGCCCCGGCTTGACGTCGTTGGCAATGGCGACCACGAAAGCCCGGTCGCCGACGCAGGTCAGGTCCGCATCGTGCGCGCCCTTCACCTCCGGCCCGGTGACCTGGAAAATATTCGAGAGCACCTTGTCCGCCGCAGCCTTCGGATTCCAGCCAACCGGGAGTAGTGTTGGCTTGTCGAGCTTGTTGATCACCTGCTTCAGCGTCACCGTACCGGACACGTCCTTGCCTGCCACCACGTCTTCCTCGCGGAACTTCGCGAGCAGGATCTCGCCAGCGCCGTTGCGGTCGCGATCATAGGTGAGCCAGACAAGTCCGTCCTTATCCTGCACGCCGTCGGGATAGGAAACGCCGCCACGTTCATCGAGCAGCAGCCCGTCGTTCCACGTCGCGCCATCGTCGGTGGAAAGCTGCGCGGTGAGGTGGCTGCGCCCCTTGAATCTGTAATGGTTCACCAACAGCAGATTGCCCGAGGCCAGGCGGCGGATGAAGAAGCGCGAACCGGGGTTGGCTATGGTGCTCGTTTTCGCCTCACTCCAAGTGCGGCCCTTGTCGGTGGAATGGCTTTCCCATAGAAAACCGCCACCGGTGCGGGTGAGCAGCCACAGGCGGCCATCCTTCAACTCCGTCACCATGCACTCCAGCGCCCATTCCGGTGCCTTGAGCGCGCCGTGGAGACCCCACGTCTTGCCTTCGTCGGTCGATATCCCCACGCCCTGGAGCTGCTTGGGGCCTGCGAACCACGACCGGATCGTCTCGGTCGCATGGGTCACCGGCATGATCCAATCGCCGGTGGAAAGCACGGTCGGCTTGTTCATGCGAAACGCATAGGGACCGTCATAGCCGACCCGAAACTCCGCACCCCAGACCAGCGGCGAAGCATCGGGATCGTCGCAGATGCGAGCCCACACATCATGCTGCGCCGTCTTTCCGTTGCCGCGATTGAAGATATACCAAAGGCGGCCCTTCGGATCGATCCACAGGGTGGGATCAAAACAGCGCGTGCCATCGTTCAGCGGCAAACCCATGGCCTGCGGCGCGGAGAAGGTCTTGCCACCGTCGTCGCTGTGGGAGAGCACCACCGTGTTGTCCGGTGCCGGCTCCTTCGGCCCGCCGGTGAACCAAGAGAAAAACACACGTCCCTTGGCCGTGCGTTCAAGTCCAGGAATGCCCTGCCAGGTGCGCTTGGCCAGATCGATGGTGACGCTTTCCGCGGCCTGAAGCGCAACCAGCGCAGTCAGCAGCAGCACGGTGAGAGCGATGGACGTGTTGTTTTTCATGTTACTGCTCTACACTTTTCCAAGCATTGGAAAAACCAGCGTGTGCCGTTTCCAATGCTTGGAAACCGCTGCCACGAATCAGATCGTATTACTCCGCATTTTTCTGCCGCCATCTTTCTGCCTACTGCTTCCAACCATCCGCGCGTTCGCCGGAAGTTGCCTCTGGTCTGGGCGATTTCCTTTTCGACGGCAGAAAAATGGGGAGGCAGAGCTGTTTTCCACTGCGCTGTTGTTTTTCTGTCCTGCATTTTTCTGTCCTCAAGCTATCTGCGTGCTTCTAGGCCAGCCATTGTTTCGCGTTCCCGTGGCAGACGGCGCGGACCAGCGCGCCCAAGTCCGCCGGCAGTTCGCCGGCTTCCACTTTGTCGCCCAGCCAGTCGCACAGCACGCGGCGGAAATATTCGTGACGCACCATCGAGAGCAGGCTGCGCGAGTCGGTGGTCATGCCGATGAACGTCGCGAGCAGGCCGTAGCTGGCGAGGGCGTCGAGCTGCTGGCGGATGCCGAGCGCGTGGTCGTTGTACCACCACGCCGGGCCGCATTGGATTTTGCCGCGGACGCCATCGGCCGCGAACGAGCCGGTCAGCGTCGCGATGGCGGCAAAGTCGGCCGGGTTGAGCGGGTAGAGAATTGTGCGCGGCAGGCAGCCCTCGCGCTCCAGACCGTCCAGGAATTGGCAGAGCGCGGGAATGTCGCAGGCGTTGCCGATGGTCGCGTAGCCGCCGGCGGGGCCGGCGAGCTGCCGCAGGCGCGTGCTGGTCTCGCGCTGCGCGCCGAAGTGCAGTTGCAGCATCCAGCCGCGCCGGGCGTACTCGCGGGCGCACGCGCGCAACGCTTCCGAGTCGAAACGGTTGACCGCATGATCGGCGAGCCGGCAGCCGAGGTGCGCGAAGGCATCCAGCCGCGCGGCATCGGGCGCTTCGGCGTCGCGCGGCGAAGGCAGCACGCGCGTCTTGAAATCCGACTGTGCAAGCTGGGCGTGCGCGGCGAGATCGTCGGTGAGCCGGTCGGACGTGCAGAGCACCTCGACGTTGGCGCGGGCGATGAGCTGGCGCGCCGTGCAGGCTTTGGTTCGCAGCCGCTCGTTGCACTGCTCCCAGATGCGCGCGGCCGTCTCCGGCGACAGCAGCTCGCCGATATCGAAGCAGCGCTGCAGTTCCAGCGCCGTCCAGTGGAACAACGGATTGCCGACGGTCAGCGGCACGGTCGCCGCCCACGCATCGAACTTCTCGCGGTCGGTGGCAGCGCCGGTGATGAGCCGCTCCGGCACGCCCGCGATGCGCATTGCGCGGTGCTTGTAGGGATCGCTCGCGATCCAGAGCTGCGTGATGTTTTCAAACATCCGGTCTTCGGCGAGCGCGTGTGGGTCGAGATGATTGTGATAATCCACAATCGGGACTCCCGCCGCATGCCCGTGATAGAGCCGCCGCGCCGCCGCGGTCTTCAGCAGAAAATCTTCATGGATGAAAGCGGTCATGGCTTGCCCTTCCTTTGCGCGGCGTGCGTCTGCGCTTTCCGCGCCTGTTCCAGCACGTCGCGGGTTTTCTGCAGTGTGGCTGCCACATTCAGCTTCTTGCAGCCGCGATACCAGTTCTCCCACGGGCCCCGGCAATAGTCTTGGGCGAGAACCGGAAGCTGCGCGAACGCGGCTTCGGCACGCGCAAGTTCCTCGGCACAAACGCCAACTTCGCCGAGTTCAAGCACTGCGCCCGCCCGCAGCACGGACTCCAGCCACTCGCCGGTTTGGAGCATGATGGTGCCCTGATAGATCAGGTTATCGCGCAGGAAAGCTGCCTCGCGCTCCGGCAGCGTCGCGGCCGCCGTGCGCGCGTGCAGCAAGGCCAAGGTGAGTCCGGCCTGTTGCGCCGCCAAATGCTTGAGTGTTTCGCGCCGCCCGAGGTTGCGCGGATGCATGTCGTTCAGGCCCGACCAGAACGCATCGCCGCCATGGGAGGTCGCAGCCTTGGCCAGCTCTGGTTTGCTCACCGCTCGCTGGTCTTTTTCCGGGCCGACACCGCCGCTGATTTTCTTCTCCTTGAGCTTCTTTGCGATCTCTCCGAGACCGCTATGGCCTGCGCCGAACATCTGGCCGTCCATCAGAAACGGCACCTGCTGCACGTCGTGAATCTGCCAGGCGTTGAAATAGACCTGATATGCTTTCTCGATCGCGTCCTGTTGTTTCGAGAACCGGCTGCGCACCCACTCCGCCAGCCAGGTTCCGGGATCGAAGGTGTCCATGCGCCACGTCATCTTCGCCGAGGCATCAATGCCCAGCACGAACTCGCGGAGGTTGCTTACGTTGAAGATCGCATACGTCCCGGCGCCCTGTTCCATGGCGGTCTTCAGGCACGCGAACGTCTTGTGCGGACCCACCACCTGCGCCAGATGCGGGCCGGACCCGATCAGCCCATGATGATAATAGACGCCGTAGGTGTTCCGCGGATCGCGCGGCGTCGAGTAGAAGTCCTGCTGCCACTTCCAGCCCGGCGAGTTGTCCGCGAAGACGATGATCGTCCCCGCCGGGATCGTGAGCAGCTTCTTCTGATTCAGCGCCGAGCCTTCCGCCCAGAGGGTGGTGGAGAGATAGCGCGGCTGGCGCGGCGTGACCTCATCGAGGATCTGCACCTGCGCCGCCATCGCCTCGGAGATCAGGCGCCCGCGGTCGGTGTCGGACTGCGGCGTATTCGGATCGGCCATCCACATCGGCCGGTCGGCGATGCCACGCAGGCCGAGTTGCCAGATCACGTTCGGATAAGCGGCCCACTTTTCCGCGTAGACGCGCCACACCTCGCGCACTTCGGCCGGATGGCTGAAATAGGAATATTTCAGATCTTTGCCGCGCTTCTTCCAGTAATTGAAATAGCTGAACGCGCTCACACCCAGCGGCTCGACGTGATGCTGCGACAGGAACACGCCGCGGCGCGCGCACTCCTGCACCAGCGCCTCCTCCGGCGGATTGATGATGTCCACGAAGCTGGCGGGGATGATCAGGTTGCAGCGGCTACGCACGAGCGCCTCGGCCACGGCGCGCATCACGTCACGCGGCACCACCTGTTTATAGAACGGGTAGTCGATCTGACGCTGTCCGCCACTTTCCTTCCACTCGGTCAACAGATCCTCGTCGTTGATGAACCAGCCGCGGAACTTGAAGGAGGGTTCGCCGGCGGCGAGCTTCACACTGTCCCACGCGAGCGTCGCGCGCTTGACGGGCGGCCGTCCGGCCCAGTAATAGAGCGGGTCCACGCCGAGATATTTCTCGATGAACGCGTACAGCCCGAACATCGTCCCGCGCTCGTCGCTGCCGGCGATGATGAGCCGTCCGCCGCTGGTCTCGACGCGGTAGGCTTCCCACTTACCCTTCAGCCCGTCACCAAAGCCTGGCGCGATTTTTTCCAGCAGCGCAGCGGACTCCGGCCGATTCAGCGAGGCGAGGACCATGGAGCCCTCACCCTCACCGGCCTGAAGAGTCTGCCCGGTGATTTTGTGCACATCGCTGACGAGGTCCGCCGCCGCGAGCCGCACGCACTCCGGCTCGCCCGCCGGCACGAAGAGTGTGGCGGTCCGTTGCGGCGTCGCCAGCTCGAAGGCGGCGGCATGGGTCGCCAGCAGAGCGACAAAAAGCGGGAGCGCATGGAGTTTCATTGGATTTCTTCGGCTAGAATTTCAACATGGCCTTCTCGGCGATCAACACGGGCGCGTCATAGAGCGGCAGCTGTTTGAACGTCACCTTGCCGTCGGCAGCCGACCAGCGGTCGCGCGGGATTTCGCGGACTTCGCCGGTCAGCAGGTCGGCCAGCACCGGCGCGGTGAACTGCGCCGGTGCTAAGGTCAGGTCCAATGGCGTGACCAGCTTGGACTCGGTCGGCGGCGCGCCGCTCAACCAGACGGCAGCCACGAGCGCAGCGCCGTCTTGCTTGCGATAGCCATAGGCCGCGAGCTGCTCATACTCCGAGACGGTCCCCTTGAAGTCGCGGACGCGCACGAGCGTGTCGTCGAAGATGGCAAACACGCGCTGCGCGGCGTAATAGGCCAACTTCGGTCGGGCTACGGTCATGTCGTCGTTGCACTGCAGGAGGCCCTTGCGGTTCATGCCGCTCATGCCCTTCTGCGCGTACTTGAGCTCGCAGAGCGTGAAGAGGTTGAACGGCACGTCCTTGCCGTGATAGGCGAGCATCCGGCGCAGATCCCACTTGGCCTGCGTCAGCTCCGACCATTCGTGCTTGCTCAACGCGCCGACGGTCTTGCCGCTGGGGGCGCCGGTCTCGCCTTGGCGCACCTCGATCTTGTCGGAGTAGCGCGCTACCAGGGCGCGCATGGCCTCGACGTCCCTGGTGGCGTCGGGATTGTGCGGATAGCCATGGTAGGTGATCGCATCGATCAGCCCGAGCTGGCCGCGCGCCTTGGCCAGCTTCAGCAGCGTCTCGGCGAAGGGCACCGGCGCCCCGGCCAGCCCGAAGGCGTAGAGCCGCGCCTGCGGCTGCGCGGTGCGGATGATCACCGCCGTGCGCAGATAGAATTCCGCGAAGGCCTCCGCCGTGATGCCGTGGCCGCCGTTGGGCTCGTTCCACACTTCCCACTCCGGCACGCGGTCCTTGAAGTGGAGGACGATGGCCTTGACCCAAGCGTCCCACCCGCGCAAGGCCTCCGGCGATTTCGGCAGGCCGGCGCCGAGCCCGGTGCCGCCGCCCTCGGGATAGATCGGGTTGCCGTAGGAAACCTCGAGCCACGGCTGCACGCCCTGCGCGCGCGCATCGTTGACGACCTCGTCGAGCCACGCGAAGTCATAGACGCCCGGCTGCTTCTCGCATTTGGCCCAGCCGGTCTGCACGCGCAGGCCCTTCGCGCCGAGCGGGCCGAGGTACTGCTTGTAGTTGGCGTAGATCGCGAAGTCGCGGTCGAGCGTCTCGCCGCCGACCGACCACGACGATGACTTGATCTCCAGCGCCGATCGGGTCGCCAGCTTGCCGAGCAGGGGAAAATCGTCCAGCACCGGTTTCCGGTCTTTGACCGCCGGCAACGCGGCGAGCCGCGGCAGGGACGCCTCCAGCTTCGCGGTCAGCTCTCCCAATTGCGCACAGTTCATCTTGCGGTCGCCGCGATACCAATCCTTGAACTCGCCGCGGCTGGCGAGGGCCTTGCCCGCGTCGATCAGTGCGAGGCCCTCCTTGGTCGCCTGGATGTGGCGCGTCACTTCCGCCGCATCGCCGGCGTCGAGGGCGCGGTCGGCCTCCGCAACGTGCTCCACCCAGCGCAACAGGCCGAGCATGATGTTGTGCTGTGCCACCAGGTTGTTTTCGAAGAAGGTTTTGGCCTCGCCGTCGAGACGCTCCAGCAGCGCCTTTGCCGAGCTGTCCACCCCGCGTTGCGCTTCCAGTTCCGGGCGCAGCTTCCTCAGTAGGTCTTTCGTCTTGCCGTCGGACTTGCCACCCTTTTCCAGCCGGACGGCCAGCGCCTTCGCCAGCTTCACACCCGCGGTCATCCACTCGCCATCCAGCATCGCACGGGTGTTGGTGGCATGGCTGGCGAGGAACGTCGCGAAGTGCTGGCGGTAGACCGCTTCGGCGGCCGCTGCCTCGCTCCCAAAATGCTGCTCGCACCACGCGGTCAGATATTTCCCCGGATCGAAGGACGGAAAGTCGCGCAACAGCCGCGCGCTGGCATCGATGCCTAGCACGAACTCGCGGATGTTGGAGACGTTGAGCATCGCGTAATTCGTCGAACCCTTCCGGACCGCTTCCTTAAAAATCTTGTGCGTCCGCCAGACGGAGACGCCCTGCACCAGATGCGGGCCGACGTTCCATAGCTGCTGGTGATAATAGATGCCGTAGTCGCGGCCCGGCTCGCGCTTCACGTTGTAGAAATCGTCCTGCATTTCCCAGCCGGGGCTGTTGTCGGAGAAGACCACCGACATGCCTGCGGGGAACTTCAGATGCCCGCCCGCATGCAACGCGGCTCCTTCCATCCAGAGCGTCGTCGTCGCGAGCGGCTGCGGGCGCTTGTCCACGCTGCGGATGATTTCCCACTGCGTGGCCATTGCGTCGGAGATCAGCTTGCCGCGGCCTTCATCGGACTTGGGTACGTTGGGATCGGCCAGCCAGACCGGGCGGTCGGCGATGCCGCGCAGGCCGAGCTGCCAGACCACCTGCGGGCCGAACTTGGCCCAGCGCTGCGCGTAGTCGCGCCAGATCTCGCGGAACTTTTCGGGGTGCTGCGTGATGGCAAACGGCACGTTCTCGCCGCGATCCTTCCAGTAGTTGTCGAAGGCGAACGCGCTCACGCCCAGCGGCTCCACATGATGCATCGTCACCAGCAGACCGCGTCGCGCCGCGTCCTCGACCAGCCGTGCCTCGGCAGGATTGCGGATGTCCACGAACGAGGCCGGGATGATCAGGTTCATCTGCAGCCGCAGCGCGGCCTCGTAGATGCGCGCCGAGACCTCGGGCGCGACCACCTGGTGATAAAACTTATAGTCGAGCCGTCGCTCGCCGCCGCCGGACCGAAACTCGGTGAGCAAGTCCTCGTCGTTGATGAACCAACCGCGGAACTTGAAGGAGGGCTCGCCGGCGGAAAGCTTAACGCTGTCCCAGGCCAGCGTGGGCCGCTTGGCGGGCGGCCGTCCGGCCCAGTAATAGAGCGGATCCACGCCGAGATATTTCTCGATGAACGCATAGAGGCCAAACATTGTCCCGCGCTCGTCGCTGCCGGCGATGATGAGCCGTCCGCCGATGGTCTCGACGCGATAGGCTTCCCACTTGCCCTTCAGCCCGTCACCAAAGCCTGGCGCGATTTTTTCCAGCAGCGCGGCGGACTCCGGCCGATTCAGCGAGGCGAGGACAACACTCGCCGCTTCCTCGTTTGGCGCAAAGGTCGGCGCGTGACCGGTGATCTTCTGTGCATCGCTGGCGAGGTCCGCCGCCGCGAGCCGCACGCACTCCGGCTCGCCCGCCGGCACGAAGAGTGTGGCGGTCCGTTGCGGCGACGCCAGCTCGAAGGCGGCGGCATGGGTCGCCAGCAGAGCGACAAAAAGTTGGAGTACGTGGCGTTTCATGGGATGCCCTCGGCTAGAATTTCAACAGGGCTTTTTCGGCGATCAGCACGGGCGCGTCGTAGAGCGGCAAGTCTTTGAAGGTGATGACGCCGCCTGCGCGCTGGATCTTTTCCGCCGGAATTTCGTAGACGCGGCCGGAGACCAGATCAACCCACACGGGCTCGGCAATGGCGAGGTCCTTGACCACAACCTGCGCGGGCCGCGTCACAAACGCGTCGTCCGGCGTGCCGGAGTTGTCCCACAGCGCGATCAGGTTATGCCCGGTCGCTTTGTTCCGGTAGGCATAGCTCGCGGTGGCCTTGTCGAACGTCACAGTGATGGCCGGCTCCTTGATGCGCTCCAGCGTGTCGTCGAAGACCGCGACGCAGTTTTGGACCGAGTAATAGGCGAGTTTGATCCCATCCACCTGCTTGTCGGCGGTCGCATGGAGCAGACCCTTGCGATTGATCTCGCGGCCGGTGTGGTTGAAATCGCAGATGGTGAAGACGGCCGACTCCACGTCGTGGCCGAGGTCGCCGAGCATCCGGCGCAGGTCCCACTTGGCCTGGCTGGATTGTGTCCACAGATGGTTGGAGAGCGCGAACCGCGTCGCTTTCTCCGAGGGGCAGCCGTTTTCGCCCTGCCGCATTTTCGCCTTGGTCGAGAATTTTGCCAGCGTCGCCTTCTGCTCCTCGACGTTCTTATAGGAGCTGTCCGGGTTCATCGCATAGCCGTGGTAGATGAACCAGTGGAAGAGCTCCACCTTGCCCTGCTCGGCGAGGGCCTTCAGGCAGCTCTCCAGCAGCTTCGGGTTCGAGCTCGCGAGCGAGAGGCCGGCGACCCGCGCCTCCGGGATGACGCGCTTGATGATCTCCGCCGTGCGGATATTGAAGGTGGCGATGTCCTGCGGCTTGTGCTTTTTGTTGATATCCGGCTCGTTCCACATCGCCCAGTCGGTGACCTTGCCCTTGTAGCGCGTGGCCATGGCCTCGACCCACTTGTCCCACGCAGCCAACGCCGTCTCGGAGGTCGGGAAGCCGCCGGCCAGGTCCGCGCCGCCGCCGCCTTCGTAGAGCAGATTGCCGTAGTCGGTCTCCAGCAGGATGTTCAGGCCGCGCCCGCGCGCGTCATCAATCAAGGTGTCCAGCCAGCTGAAATCGTAGACGCCCTTGACCTTCTCCGTCTTGGCCCAGCCGCCTTGCAGGCGGATGGTCTTGATGCCCAGCGGCACGATGTAACCCTTGTACTGCTGGTAGTCCGCGAAGTCGCGGTCGAGCGTCTCGCAACCCAGCGTCCAGTTCGAGCCCGCGATTTCGTTCGCACTGCGCGGCTTGAGCGTGCCGAGCTGTTTGAGGCCCGGGTTCAAGGCGGTCTTCGCGCGCTCCGCCGAGGTATCGATCTGCGGCCCAGCCACCGTGGCTATCGCCGCGCTGCACGTGGCCACCGCCACGGCAAAGAGCATTCCTGTTCGTGATTTCATCATGTTATCTTTCGCTGAACTATTTTTTGGATCTTTCTATAGCACCTGGAAAACATCAAACACCCGAGGAGGAGGTGAAACCGCCATCCACGGCCACGGTGATGCCCGTGACGAACGCGGCGCGCTCGTCGTCGAGCAGCCAGCAGACGGCGCCCAACAGATCCTGCGCCTCGCCCAGGCGCTTCATCGGTGTATGGGCCATCACGCTCTGGCCGCGCGCCGTCAGGCCGCCGTCCTCGGTCAGGAGGATTTTGCGGCTGCGGTCGTTGGCAAAGAAGCCGGGCGCGACGGCGTTGACGCGGATGCCGGCGGGCGCCAGGTACGCGGCCAGCCACTGGGTGAGGTTGACCACGCCGGCCTTGGCGAGGGAGTAGGCGAGATTCTTCGTGAGGGGCCGGTAGCTGTTCATGGAGCCGAAATTCACGATCGCACCCCGGCCGTGTTGCGCCATCTCCCGACCGAAAACCTGACACGGAATGAGCGTGCCGAGGGTGTTCAACTCGATGACGTCGCGCAGCCGGGCGGGATCGAGATTGAAGAAGCCGCGCATATTTTCCGGCTTGGCGTCGCTGATCTCCGCGGGCTGAAACTCGGTCGTGGTCGTCACCGCATCGTTGCGGTTGCCGCCGGCGCCGTTCACCAGCAGCGCGCACGGGCCCACTTCCTGCGCGATGCGTTGGCGCGCGGCCTCGACCGCCGCCGCATCGGTGACGTCCACGCTCAACGGCAGAGCCGTGCCACCGGCCGCGCGGATGCGCGCGGCGACCGGCTCCAGTTTTTCCGCGGTGCGGCCGAGCAGGGCCACCTTGGCGCCGAGCCGGCCGAGCTCGATGGCGATGGCGGAGCACAGGGTCCCGCCCGCGCCGGTCACCACGGCGGTTTTGTTTTTGAAGGATGGATCACTCATTTCGCATTTGTCCTTTCAGCTTGCCTGGCTTGAAGCTCCGTAAACGGCAACTTTTCTGTGTAGACCTTCAGATTGCGGAACACCATGGCCGTGTGGACCATGCAGCGCAGGGCGATGTGGCCGTAGTTGAGGATGCAGCCGGTGTTGGTCCGCGAGCTGTCGTCAATCTCCAGCAGAATCTTGCCATCGATCGCGCCGCGGAGCTTGCCCTCGTGCTGCACGAGCTGCGCCTTGTGCCACTGATTGTTGGCGAACGGCGCCGGCGAACTGCCGAAGCCGATGCGATAGGCAAACGGATTCTTGCGGCTGAAGGCCGTCCCGACATCGTTCCGCACGTCGTTCATCTCGCGGTAGAATTCCCAGTGGTAGTTGCGCACGTTCTCGCCGTGCACGGTCTGCATGATGCCCGAGGTCTTCTTCGGATAGTCGGCCATGAAGTCCTCGCGCGACATGCCGGAGGCGTGGATCATCAGCAGCGCGAGACCGTTCGGCTTGAGCGCCTTCCACTCGAACTCCACATAGATGTTCCCTTCGAAGGTCCGGTTGCTCCAGATGTAGACCTGCTTCGGATAGGCATTCCAGCCATAGGGAATATCCGGCGTCTCGATCAGCAAGCCCTCGGGGTGGCCAGCCGGCTTGATGGCTTCGCGATACCCTTGAACATAGAATTCCTTGATCTGCTCGACAGGCGTCTTGAAATCGAGGTCGAACTGCTTCGTCCAGTTCGCGCCGGGCTGGAAGGTGAAGTTTTCCAGCGCGGCCCCCGCGAAGCGGTGCTTGAGTTCGTCCTCGATGGCTTGGTCGAAGTCGGGGGCGCCCGCGCGATACAGCTTGTAGAGTTCCGCGCCGCCGAGCACGCCCGCGAAGCACTCGATCTCGCCGTGGCAGAGCGCGGGGCAGCCGGCATAGAGCACGTCGCCGCAGCGGTCGCGGTGGAAGTCCTTGTTGAACCGGTCGCTCGTGCCGATGAGGATGCCGTTGACGAACAGTTCCGCGCTTTTCGCCGCATCGTCCCACGTGACCGCGAGCTGGTACCAGCGGAACTTCTGGAAGTAGTTGAACGGCACCGCCTGTACCCATGCCTTCTGCGGCGGATCGAAGCCCAGCCGCGGATAGACCGTCCCCTTGAAGAACTTCGCGCGAAACTCATTGAAGCGGTTCCACTCGAAGCTGAAGTTCGCCTCGGCGACATCGCGCGGTTTTTCATGATCGCTCAAGAACGGGTAGCTCGCAAAATGCTTGTTGTCTATCGCCATGTGGTCTGCGAGGAAGCTGGCGGCCAGATCCTCCAGCGCAAAGAACCAGAGCACCAACGTGCCCTTGGGCTCATGGAGGGTGTGGCCGCCCGCCAGCTTGATGACGGTGTGAATGCTCGTCGGATTGATGCCCCTGCGACCTTTAAGATCGAGGACGCGCGCAGGGCCGTTGACGACTTCGCCCGCCGACAACACGGAAGCATCGGCGAGGTAACGATACTTCGGTTTCGCAGGACTGACTCCTTGTGCCCCGGCGGTGGCGAAGGCGGAAAAGGCCGTGACGGCCGCGGTGGAGGTTTTGACGAACTGACGCCGGGTGATCAATTCAACAGGTTGCATTCGTTCAGTTCTCCTGCTCGTTTCCTGTTTCACGAATCCGCTCGATCCGGCCGATCCCAAACACCAGCGTCAGGCACGCCAGCAGGGGAACGATGCCGACGATCCATAGCACCGGCCCATAACCGGCCTTGTCCACCAGCAGGCCCGCGGCGAAGGTAAACACCGCGCCGCCCAGGCTGGAGCCCATGCCGGTCAACCCGACGGCCGTCGCCAGGGTCTGTGCCGGGAAGATATCCGCGTGCAAGGCGTAGATGTTGGCGCTCCACATGCCGAAGCCAAACGTCGCCACGCACACCCACGCTAGCGCCGTCACGGGCGTCGGCGCGCCGACCACCATCAGGCCGGCGCTCATCATCAGGCCGCCACACACCATGACGCTCTTGCGGGCAAAGGTGGGCCCCAACCCGCGGGCGAGCAGCCGGTCGGAACCCATGCCGCCGACCAGTTTGCCAATATCCACCGCCAGGTAGGGAATCCAGCCATAGAAACCTATTTCCATCAGCGAAAAGTCGCGTGCCTTGCTCAGATAATCCGGCAGCCAAAACACATAAAACCACCACACCGGCGTCGCGAGCATCCGCGTCACCAACATCCCCCAGACCTGCCGGGTACCGATGATCCCGCGCAAGGCGGCGAAAAAGCTCCCGCTTTGTTTCGGCGCGGGCCCCACTTCCGCCAGCACCACCGCGCGGTCTTCCGGCGACAACCACGGATGCTGCTCCGGCTCGTCATAGATCTTCAGCCAAGCCACCAGCCACACGAAGCCCAACAACGCCGTCACGGCAAAAGCGGCCTGCCAGCCAAACTGCAACGCCAGCAGCGCGACGAGCGGCGGGGCCAGGACGGCGCCCAAGGCCGCGCCGCTGTCGAAAACCGCCATGCCCATGCCGCGGCGGTGCGGCGGGAACCAGCGGGCCACGGTCTTGGCGCCGGCGGGGAAGTTGCCCGCCTCGGTCAGCGCCAGCAGGCCGCGGAAAATGCCCAAGCTCCACGCGCCGCGCGCGAAAGCGTGCGCCAAGGCCGAGAGCGACCAGCCGACGACGAAGACATTGAAACTGCGCCGGATGCCGATTCTGTCGATGAGCATGCCCGCCCCGAGCTGGGCGACCGTGTAGGCGAGCATGAACACCATCGTAATGGTGCCGTAGGCCTCGCTGGTGAGTTTCAGGTCAATGCGCAGCGTCGGCAGCAGCACCGAGAGCGCCTGCCGGTCCACGTAGTTGATGACCGTGGAGAAAAACAGCAGGCCGAGGATCAGCCAGCGCAGCCGGGCGAGCGGCATCTGACGCGGCGCAAGGTTCATAAGAGTTGGTGTTTCCTGTTTTCCAAGGTTTGGGAAAAAGCGCAGCCGATTTTCCAAGGCTTGGGAAAAATTCCGTGAGCTTTTCCAATGTCTGGAAAAACCGGTGGATTCATTTTCCAATCCTTGGAAGAAACGAGCGCCAATTTGATGCCGGGTATGTTCATTTTTCCGCGATCTCGAAGAAGGGTGTGGGACCGGCGGCGAGCGCTGCCGTATCAAGGGTCAACGTCAGCTCATCCCCGGAAACCTTCACCGTGGTGATCTGGTCACGTCGCGTGCCGTCCAAGCCCAGCGACCAGACGGACAAGGCCGCCGCGTGCCGGTTCTTCAGCGCCACGGAGAGGATGCCGCATTGCATGAGGACCGGCAGGTTACCTTTTTCGCGCAAGAGGACGCGATCCTCCTGTGCAAAGGTGGCGCCGCTGTTGAGGGCGTCCGTGGCATAGACGAGCAGGATGCGGCGGCTTTCCTTGAGTGGCCGGTCATCCAGCGAGAGCGCCGCCACCTGTGCTGGCTTGGATGAGGAAAGTACGGTGAGCGAGCCGAGTTGATGCGGGCCTGCGAAGCGCGCGTCACAGACGCCTTCGGACCGCGGGGTACGCAGTTCAAGGCGGCGGCTTCCCGCATCGAGGAACAGTTGGCCGTTTTCGGTTTCGAACCAACCCTTGGCCACATCGGTGCGGTTGGCGGCGGGCAACAACTTCTTTTCCTTCAGCCCCGCAAAGAACAAAGCGGCGCTGAACTTGGTGTCCGGACCATCCAGCACGCTGGCCACCCAGTCGGTGCTCACGACCTTGGCCGCGCCGGATACGCGCAGCTTCACATCGTTTGTGACGGCGGGAACACCCGCGGGCGGCTTGCTACCGGTGTACGTGATGCCAAACCGCGTCACCAACTGGATGCGGCTTTGATCCCGCGGCAGAGCGCCGGAGATGTTGTTCGTGGTGAACAATTCTTCCGGGCGGATTTCCAACTGCACGGTGTGGGCGGCGGGCGACACATCGTGGCGCATGAAAAGCAGGCCGGAGATCACCTGGGATGCGCGGGCCACGGGATCCTGTCCAACGCCGAAAGGCCGCATGACGCCCGGGTTCGGCTTGGAGCGTACGGGCGAAGCATGCGCCATGAGCAGGTCATGATCCTGAAACGCGCTGTAGCCGCCCACGGCGAGGCCTTCCTCGTAGCGATAGCGGTTCCAGTAAACGTGACCGTACTCGGTGAGGGCGAAGGGCCGGTCAAGAAACCGGGTGCCGGCGATGCCGCGCCACCAGTTGAGTTCATCCGCGAGACTGCTGGCTTGTGAAATGGTGGAGCCCCGGTTGTCGAAATCGCTGGGATGCGCGTGGTAGCCGTGCATGGAGATCACATCCACCTCATTGCGCGGCACGGCATTTCGAAAATGCTGCAGCCAGTCGCAGTGGGTCACCAGCCCCTGATAGCCCATGGCCCGGATGCGCGCCAGGTACCAGCGCGTCAGGTCCGTCTCGAGGCCGGTGATGAAGAGCCCGTAATCAATCCCGCGCTGGTTGTGCTCCCAGAACGTCGAGGGCGTGAACAAGGGGACGTTTTTCAGCGTGACGGACGTGGCGAGCAGTGGGCGACCTTTGTCACTGACCCAGGCTTTCCGCAGCGCCTCGATGGTGCCGTATTTCTTCGCCAGAAATTCGCGCCAAGGCTGCTCCAGCAACTGCGGTACGCTGCCAAACAGGTTGAGATTTTGCTCGTTGAAGAACAGCACCACGGCGACCATCGGATCCTCCACGAGGCGGGTCCGGGTATACGGATTGAGGTGGGTGAGCAGCTTGCGCACCCCTTGTTCCCAATGGGCGCGCACCGCTTCTTCGACATAGATGCGCTGCTTGAATTGGAGGGCCGTCCCCTCCTTGGACCAGGTTTTCACCTTCGTGTAACCCTTCCAAGAGGTCATCGCGTCGAGGTAAAGGTAGATGCCCCGGCGCTTCAGGCAAGACACGAAATAGTCGAAGCGGTCCAGAAACTCGATATTGAACTCCAGGTCCTCCTTGGCGCCATCCGTGAGCGCTCCATCGAGGAAGTGAGGACGCACAATGTTATAGCCTTGGCGGCGGATGTTCTCGGCATAGGCCTCCAACTCCTCCTTGGACTTGTCCTTGAGTTCACTGCCCGGCGATATGGAACAGCCCAAAAAATAAACACGTTGCTGTGGACGCTGTTCAAACGCGAAGCCACCCTCCGTGCGGGCGATGACCCGCCCATATTTACCCGCAGGGCCTTCCGCTACCAGCCGACTGAAATCCAGGGCGCTGCCCGCCACGACTCCGGCAGGGGCCTCCGGGACAGCCTTCCACTCCGCGCTCGCGGTGGCCACCCATGCTGGCGGCGCCGGCAGCGCGTAATAGGCGCACTCGGCGAAGAAGAACTCCGACATGTGGAGCTTTGTGTAATCGTAGTGGCGCAGCGCGCGCTCGATGGCGTCGCGGCCCGTGCCGTCGCCGGCGAGGGCGGCGATCGCCGCGGCCGCCAGCGGATTGCGCATAGAGCGGGCTTCGCGGGCTTTGCGCTTCCCGCCTTTCGCCTTGTCCTCGCACTCGGCGAGCTTCTCGGCGTCGGCCTGCGTGCGCTGGACGAACCAGTTGGTATAGACAGCGCGCCAGTTGGCATGACCGAAAATCTGCGTGTCGGCGTTGTTGAACTCCTTGCATGTATCGAGGGCCGCGCGGACGTTCGCGGCATTGATGGCGAGACCCGCGCGATAGAGCGCACGCAGGGTTGCGGCGGTTTCCTGCGCGGCGAGGTTCGCAAGTGCAGCCTGTGACCCGACATAGATCCACAGACTATGTTCATCAATCCCCTTGATCGCCTCGCGGTCCAAGCCGTAGCCGGCGGCGCAGATTTCGGCGCGCGTCTTGTCGCTCTTCGCGGGACGCTCGGCGGCGGCTTTCCGATAGCGTTCGAGCCAGACGTTGTCCCGCGTCACATCCGCCATGACGGAGAGCATATGGAGATAGCGGACAGCATCGCGGAAAAGATGGCCCTTGAACGCGCCGCGGGATTGACCTTTGAAGGCGCCGTCGCAGGGGCACTTCCAACCGGCGCTCTCCAAGGCGTCCGCAACCTGCTTCATCTTGTCCACGATTTGCGCGCGTTCGGCAGTGGAGGGCAGGCCGCTCTGGAGATAGGCATGGAGCCCCTCGAACCACGGATGGGTCTGGTCGTCGGAACCGGCGGGATAATGGCACTTGCCATCCGTGCCGATGCCGCGTGCGATGAAGCCGGGCACATCGGAGACCGAGGCGCACTTCAGAAGCCCCGCTGCCAGCCGACGGGCCTTGTCCTTGTCCGCGGCAGCGCCGCTGCGACGTGCGCGCTCGCAGGCCGCGGGCAGATACAAGCCCGTGAACATAGCGCCGTTTGCGAGCGGACTGCGCCAGCCGATCGCGTTCGGTTTGCCCAAGGTGCAGTCCTCGGGCGCGGGAATCTCACCGATATAGTCGAGGATGATGCCGTTCCGATCCACGTGTCCGCTCCAGAGCTTCGCGTGGGCCTGCTCCACCGCGCCAGCCACCGAAGCATGGAATTCCGGCGACGCCTTCTCCGCAGCCGCAACTGAGTGCACCAGTGCCGCGTGGTGATTGGAAGGCGGGAGACCGGGCACCGGGCCGTAAACGATTAGATTGCTTGGGGCGGTTCCCGCTACGGCCGCAGAAGACCAACAAGCGCAGAGCGGCGCGGCGATAACGCAGGCCGAGAGCGCAAGCCATCGCGGGGCCAAGGTGAGGCGGCGGAGGTGGTGTGCTTTCATGGTTATCACTTTGTAACAAGCCCTCTTACAGCTTCGGTACCGGCATGCGAAACACCCCCGCATATCCCAAGGGAATATACACCTGCCCGTTGTGAACTTGAATGCGCCCGGGTCTTCCTTCAACGTCAAATGAATCGAGCATTCGGGGGGCTTGAGGATTGGCAATGCTCGCAATAAACACTTTCTTCTTTATGTCGTCCACGATGTACACATTCTGGTCACAGCGCTGGTATCTGCAACGACCATTGCCGAGCCCATAATCACCCGGGATGGCTATTCGTGGCAACTTGTTATCTTTCTCGCTCCCTATGCGATGTGCAGCATCATCAACAAGGCGGTAATTCAGATGCGTTCCAATCAGCAATTGCCCATTGTCCAGCATGGCCACGCTGCTGTTCCACGTCGAGCCTTCATAGGCACTGCCATTTTTTCGCGGTACAGGTCCGCCATACAGATCGTACCGATAATAGGGGAAGTTATTATGGGAAGCCAACGCATATCGCTTATCAACGAGCTGATCGTACATGCGAAACGCGTACGTACCAAGATCCCGCAGTTTCAAAGAAATGCGGGCAGGACTGGAGATGTCAACTATTTCAAGGCCGCCGCACTCAAGGAGGGCATATTTCCCCGGTGGAGGAACCGCCACATCAACAACCGGCGCCCCTGACGTGGAGCGATACCTGCCGAGCAAGGCAAGACTGCCCGCCCCGGTATTGCGGTAGATTGATAAACCGCTGCCGGCCTCGGCCGCAATCACGAGGTCTCCAGATACCCGGACGTTCATCACAATGTCCTCACTGGGATATTGGTTTAGAAGTTTCATCGTGGTGGCATCAATAAGTTGGATGCCACCATTGCCTGCTCCGACCACCATGGTATTACCGATAAAATCAACAGACCGGATGTTAAAGGGCGGTTGGTAGACAATGCGTGCATCGGGTTTCTTTGCGCGGGTCCCCACGGATACACGTGCTGTGTCCCAGGGTTGCGGAGCGTGTTCTATTTCTGGCGCAGCGAGAATACTGACACCGCCTTTGGGAGCGGTGTCGGTACGTTTGTTTCCCCAGAGGTTGGCTGCAATGACATATCCTTTGATAACCGCAATACTGGAGGTGTAATCATAGGTGTTGGATACAAGTGAGGGGTCTTCCCCTTTTGTGATCCTGGTCTTCCATGGCACTGGTAGTGTGTATTTGTTCTGAGCGACAATTGTCGGCGCCGCAGGATTTGTAATATCAACAACCAGAACCCCGTTGATTCCATCAGCAACGACGCCGTATTTCCCGGCGATTTCCACGCCCCACCAATCAGGCCCGTGAATAAAGAAGCGGGGGAATTTCACCCGGCCGCAGAATCGCGGCCTTGCCGGGGTGGAGATGTCAAATATTTCGAGGCCCCGTCCTTCTCCCCAGCCCGCTTCTCCGGGACTCACCGCTTCCTGAGGTTTGCCAAATGTCGTGCGACTGTGATGACCAGTGGCGATGTAGCAATAGTCTCCGGCCACCCGTACACCGTCAGCAAATCCGTCGAGCGGAGCGCGGGCAATAATTTTTGGTTGACGGGGAATGCGGGCATCCACAATCACCAGTTCCATTGCGCGGTGAATGGGCGCATAGACATACCCATTGCGTATAGCAACCGATTGTACCTCGCCGACAAAGGTGGTGCTGAGAAACTCAGGCTGCCGCGGATTGCTGACATCAACAAGTTCCATGCCGAGGCTCGTGCCCGCAATAGCGAGGATATTCCCGGAGATGGCAATCCCGGTTGTATTGCCCGAGACATCGGCATCGTAATGGCACAACAGCCTTGGTGTCTTTGGCTGGGTAATGTCAATAATATAGACGCCTTTGCCGGGATCTCGCGCTGACACATAAGCAATGTGATTGGCAATGACAACTTGCCGGCCGCCGACCAGTGGAAGTTGACCCATAAGCTTGGGTTGTTCAGGGGTTGAAAGGTCTGCGGTAATAAAGGCGCCGGTAGTCAGAATGCACAACGTCGTACCATCCACTGCTACCGCTATGGTGGTGCCGGTGTGGAGGGATGCAACTTCTTTCATCTGGATTGGCAGGTGGGATAGATCGCCGGTGGAGATGCGGGTGTCGCCCCCCCCAAAGCCCTCGCACATGGAAGATAGTATGGCAAAAGAGAGGCAGGCGGCAATCCGAGCCTTATTCATAGTCATGGTTCAGAGTTTCCTTGGTTGTCCCAGTGATTTCTGTTTTACCGCTACGATATATCCCTTTTCAATGCCCGCCCTGTTTTTTAGCCGCAACTCATTTCCGTTCACTTCGACATCGCCCAAGCCGCTGGCGGCTTCGATAAACAAAGGGTCCGTTTGCTGGATGGTCTCGACCTTCAAACCCGCCGGGATTTTCACCACGCCGTCCGGCCTGAGCCAAACCACAAAGAGATTGCCCGTCTTGGGATGTGTGGACCAGATGACGCTTTCGCTGATGCAGCTGCCCGGGCTGGAATATGTTTTCCCATCCCAGGACCGTTTGGCGAGGGGAATGCCATTCCGATGGTCCCAAGCGGCGACCCGACGGACTAGTTGTAGGCGAGCAGGCACATCACCAACATTTTTGAAATTTGGCATGTTCCCGGTGCCACCAAACCGCCCATACCAACCAAAACAGGAACCGTGGACGGCCGCATGGGCGGCGAGTTCACGGTTTTCCTTCTCGGTAAAGCAGTTCGGGGTTGAGCAACCCACGGCCTCATGGCCTTTGATCAGGCTTGAATCAAAAATGCGCGCATCGTTGGCGAATTCCTTCCCGCCGCTTTCCTGCAAAATCAGATCCGGCATGATCTCCTTCGCATCCGGCCGGTCCTTGACCAGCGCCAGCCAATTCTCCCAAATCCGATAAGGCTCCATGATAAACTTGGCTGCGGGAAATTGAGCGCGAGTTTGCGTGAAGAGATGGCGATAAAATGCCGCATGGCCATCGCTGACGGTGGCGTATCGAAAAGTTGCCTCGACGGGCTTATAGGCGCTGTCGGTGCCTGTCCAATGGGCCACGGTGACCTGCCTGCCGCCGCCCCCCTTGCCGCCAGGCGCTTGCTGCTTGTCCCAAAAATCCCCCGCGAGATTCGGCACATCCCAAGCGTATCCGGCGAAGAGAAAGCGGCGCTCCTTTCTTTCCAGCGTCTTCACCCGGCGAATAATATGGTCTATGAAGTAATCAATGACCTCCTGGTTTTGATAATCCGGCTCCACCGAAAACACGTTGGGAGTGAAAAACCATCCCGTAGCGAGATTGCCTGGGAATGGCTGGTTGTCTTTCTTGACGAAGAAATTCTCATATAATTTCCGCTCGCTGGCGGTGTAGGTCTTGGTCGGATCAAAGTTTCGCCGCACCGGGTAAACCTGATACTCGGGTCCATCCAGGTAAAAACCCAGGTCGGCAGCCAGGGGATTGGTTTCCATCCCGCGCTGATACATAACAAAGTCATAGCCCATCTGCTTGGCAAACCGGAGGTTTGATTCGACATCGCCGCGCCAAGCGATGCCATAGAAATCCCGATAGTCTTTCGGCGGCAAGGCCGCCAGTCGGGTCGCAGTGTAACCCGAGAGATCAGCCAAGGTGATGGCCGCGAGGATGAAATATTTCATAAGGAATCTGGTCTTACGGTTAAACCACATCTTGCAAACGCCACCAGGCGGATTCAACCCAGAAGAAGGTGCAGAGGTAAAGGCGGGTGTAGTCGTAGCGGGAAATAGCGCGTTCAATGGCCTGGGCGTGCTGCTTCACCAACGTCGCATCCGGACAAAGGGTGACAATCCAGGCGGCGGAAGTCGGTTCACGGATGAAAGCCGTCTCTTTGTTGCGGCGCGGAGAGAGTTTAACAAATTCGCGCAGTTGCTGGCCCGCCAGTGTTTGGGCGTCATTCTCGGTGGTCTGCGGTTTCCAGAGTGGCAGCATGGCTTTGCGCCAGTCCTGGCTAAAGGGTGCCGGGTCGCGGGGATCAAACTGCTGGGCTAACGGGAGGCTTTGGGCAGCCAGTTCGGCGCTCGCGCGCAACCCCTTGGCAAAGGTGGCTTTTAGCGCGGTTTCTGTCTCCATCTCCCACAAGCCACGCAGTGCGGCCACTTCGCAGCACGAGGTCCAGTTGTGGGGCCTGCCGTCTTCGAACACCATGCCCTTGGCACAGATCTCGCGCTTGCTGGCCTTCTCTTTCCCGCCACGCTGTTCAAGCGAGGCGCGATACAGCCCGTCCCACTTTGAGTCGCCGGTGACCGTGTGCATCAGCTTCATGACAAAGAGTTGTCGGGTCACGCTGCCGAAACTGAAACCGGCAAAGCTGCCGCGCGTATTGAAGGGCGGCTCGGCGGGCATCTTCCAGCCAAGCTTCACAATGATTTCCGCGGTCTCCCTGATGTGCGTCTGGATGCGCTGCTTCTCCCGGGGCGTAGCGAGGCCTGATTGCCAGTAACGCCACAGACCATAAAACCACGGCAAGGTCTGGTCGTTGGACCCCATCGGGTAGTGTGACTTGCCGTCGGTGCTGACGCCGCGCCCGACAAATCCTTTCACGTCACTGATCGAATTGAGAAACAACAGGCCTTCCATTAGGCGTCGGGCCTTCATCGCATCGTCTTTCGCTTTCGTATGCTGCCAGCGGTTCACCCCCGCGTCCAGATAGAGGCCGTTGAACATCGCGCCGTTCTCGATGGGCTGATACCAGCCGAGCGCGTTGGGCTTGCCCGATCGGCATTCCTCTGGCGTTGGGTAATTCACTTTGCCGTCGAGGTCGGTGAAATCAATCATTACGCCATGGGGGTCGATGAATCTGCTCCATAGCACGGTGTGCGCTTGCTGCACCGCATCGGGAAGCGAGGGGCCGGCAGAAAGTCGATTCTCACCGGACAGTGTCAGCAGCAAGCACAAACGAACGGCCAGTTTAACGGCATTGCGTTGAGGGCGTGTCGGACCAGCCACCAAACGGACCCTCGCGACCGGCAATTGAGCTGCAGTCCTCGTTTTCACGGTTCCTTGGTTTTGTTTGGCAGCGCGTAATAGGCGCATTCGGCGAAGAAGAACTCCGACATCTTGAGCTTCGTATAGTCGTAGTGACGCAGCGCTTGTTCGATGGTGTCGCGGCCTGTGCCGTCGCCGGCGAGGGCGACGACCGCTGTCGCCGCAAGCGGGTTCCTCATGTAGCGGGACTCATAACCCTTGCGCGGGCCACGTTTCTTTGGGTCGCCGGTTTCGGATAAGCGCTTGGCCTCGGCCTGCGTCGGCTGCGGGAACCACGTCGTGTAGACCGCCCGCCAGTTGGTGTTGCCAAAAAATTTCGTGTCGTTGTTGTCGAAGCCCTTGTAGGCCTCGATGCTCGCGAGGGCCGATTTGGCGTTGAGGGCCAGACCCACGCGGTACTGCGCGCAAAGGGTCGCATCGGTCTCCATCGCGACGAGCTTTGCCAGCGCACCTTGTGACCCGACATAGATCCACAGAGCATATTCTTCGATCCCCTTGATCGCCTCGCGATCATGAGGGTAGCCGGCAGCACAGATTTCGGCGCGTGTCTTCTCGCTTTTCGCGGGCCGCTCGGCGGCGGCCTTCCGATAGCGCTCAAGCCAGACGTTGTCGCGCGTCACGTCGGCCATGGCCCGGAGCATGAAGAGATAGCGGACAGCATCGCGGAACAGATGGCCCTGGAAGCCGCCGCGGAAATCGCCCGTGAAGGCGCCGTCGCAAGGACATTTCCAGCCGGTGGACTCCAGCACGTTCGCGACTTCCTGCATCTTCTTCACGATGAGCGCGCGTTCCGCGTCAGAAGGCAACCCGCTCTTGCAGTAGGCGTGCAGGCCCAGGAACCACGGATGCGTCTGGTCATCGGAGCCGAGCGGATAATGGCAACGGCCATCGGTGCCCATGCCGCGCGCGATGAAGCCGGGCACATCGGAAACCGAGGCGCATTTTACGAGGCCCTCCGCGAGACGGCGCGCATTGGCCTTGTCCGCGGCGGCGCCGCTGCGGCGGGCGCGTTCGCACATCGCCGGCAGATATATGCCGGTGAACATCGGGCCGTTCTCGATCGGGCTCCACCAGCCAATCGCATTCGGCCGACCCAACTTGCAGTCCTCTGGCGTGGGAATTTCGCCGACGTAATCAAGCATCACACCGTGCCGGTCAATGCGCTTGCCCCACAGCTCCGCGTGCGCCTGCTCGACGGCTTGGAATGTTGTTCTCGCCGTACTTGGCTCCGCCGCCGCTTGTGCTCCGCTTAGCATGCTCGCTGCGGAGAGCGCAGTGACCATCAGTAGCGCGCGCGCTGGTTTTTTCATCTCGTCATAATTTGACAATCCATTCATTGGGGCTGCCTTTCTTTAGTTGGAAAGTTTGCTTCACCGTCTGGCCGCCAGCTTGCGCCGTGACAACGTAGGTGCCATGGAAACCGCGGAACGTCACGACGCTGTGCGCAGCGCTGTTGGTGTCCAGCAAGATTTTCCAGTCGTGGTTGATCAACTGGTCCAGCGCCTCGAAGGCGGGCTTTGGCGAGAAGTCGTTACGGACGAGCCCGGCCTTCCATTTGTCCTCGCCCTTGGCGGCGGTACCATCCACGAGGTTCCACCAGCTGATGGCCTCGACGCGCGGGTGGCTAAACCAGAGCCGATAGAAGTTGCGCGCCACCTGCGCCTGGCTCTGCTCGCCTGCGGACGAGCTGGGCAGCGCGGGGATGGTGATTTCCGTGATGTGGATCGGGCGGCCGAAGTCGCTGTAGCGGTCGAGCACCTTGAACAGATCGCCTGGCGCGAACTGCTTGCCCGCCAGGGTCAACCGCCACGCGGGCTCGGAGAAGATGTGCAACTGCATACCCAACTCCTCCACGCGTGCGCCGCGCTCGAGCATGTCGCGGATCAATCTGTAGTAAGGACTCCGCTCGGCGCTGAACTCCAACCACGAGTAGGTCGTCGCCTCGTTGAGCATCATCCGGTCACCGGCGGGGAACTGCGCGGCGGCGCGCAGCGAGCGCCACAAATAATCCTCCGGCAGGTTGAACCATTTGTCCGCGTACTTGTGGCGCTCGCATGGTTCGTTGACCACTTCCCAGCGCGGGATGGCCGCGCCATAACGAGCGCCGATTTCCGCGATGCGCTGTTCGGCACGGCGCATGGCCGCCTGCGGATCATCGGGCCGCCACTTGGGATACCACTGATGCCACACCAGCGGATGGCCTTTCATCGCCAGCTCATGGGCCCGGCAAAACTCGACCACCACATCCGGCGGCGGCCGGCGATAGATGGTCGCGCTGTCCTTGGCGAAGCGCGGCTTGCCGTCCTCCGGTTCGAGGTCGGACCAGTAGAAGGGCACGGTGGCGTAGTTGAGCAGCCCTGTGAACAGCGTTTCGAACTGACGGTTTTTCTCCTGCGTCGGGAAACCGCCGAGCATGAAGATGTTCGCGCCGAACAGAAACTCATGGCGCGTCTGCTCGATCCGCGCCGTCACATTGCTCAATGGCTGGCCGTCGGCAGTGACGAATTTCAACACGACATCGTCCATCCGGTTCGAGCGGATGCCGTCCTCGATGCGACGGGTCACTACGGGATCGTTCCAGAGCGCTTGGTAGGCCGCGTCCGGCCCCGCCAAGGGCTCCGCGCTGAGCGCGCTGACCTGCGCAACCAGCCACGCTGTGACCGTCCAGGTTTTCATGTATTTCTTCCTCATCATTTCACGGCAGCCCCATCCCTCCATCCACGAGCAGATCCACGCCCGTGATGTAGCGGCCGGCGTCGGAGCATAGCAGCAGCGCCGCGCCGACACAGTCGGTGGACTCGCCAAAGGAGCGCAGCGGAATGATTTGGCGTACGCGTTCGGCATAGGTTTCGTCGGCGAGCACCTCGGTGTTGCGGTCGGTCAGGATCACGCCGGGCGCGAGGTTGTTGACCGTGATGCTGTCGGGCCCGAGCTGCTTGGCGAGGTTGCGCACCATGTTCTCCTGCGCCGCTTTGCTGGCGGCATAGACAATCATGTCCGGATGCGGCCGGGCCTGCTGGACACTGCCGATCGTCAGGATGCGGCCCCACTTGCGCGCCTGCATACCCGGCGCAGCGGCGTGGATCATCCGCAGCGTGGCATGGAAATTCACCTGCATCTGCTGCTCCGCCTCGTCCTGCGTCACCGACGCCCACGGCTTGCGGATCTGCATCGAGGCGTTGGCGATGAGGATATCGAGCTTGCCCAGCGCGGCGATGGCATCGGTCACCACCTTGGTCGCCGCGGCAGAGCTGCCGAGATCGCCGATCACGGCGCAGCTCTGCGGAGAAAGTTTCCGCGCCGCGGCCAGCGTCTCGTCGAGCGCCTTGCTCGCCTTCGTGCCATGCACAGCGACCGTCGCGCCGCACTCCGTCAGCCCGAGCGCGAGCGCGCGCCCGATGCCGCGCGAGGAGCCGGTCACCAACGCGGTGCGTCCGGAGAGGTCGAACAAATCATGATGCGACATGCTTGATTCCTTTCTCATTCACCCAAGGCGGGGCAGATGCTTTTCTGAAAAATATTGGTTTTGTTTGTTTATGGTTCACGGGCCGGGATTCCAAATTGCATCGGCGGAGCGCCGCGTTGGTGCGCTCCGATATCGGGCGCCTTGCCGATATGGCCATCGCTGAAATTGGGCAGCGGCTCGCCAACGTTTGCGCCGAGGCTGGCGGGATCGAGTTGGAAGCAACCGGTCTTCGTTGTGGAATCAAAGCCGGCGCCAGACGCGTAGCGCGGTTCACCGCGGACGCCGTGGGCTTCACTCCCCTGCGGGACTTTGCCGTTGTAGAGGTCGAAATCGAAATCGTTGTCGGTGTTTTCCTTCGCCTCGCTCTGGCAGCGGCCGTCGGCGCTGCGCACGTGCAGGATGTTGTTGCGCGAGACGGTGTGCTTGACGATGCGGTTGCCGCCCAGGCCGCCGGTAGGCGGATATTCATCGGAGCGGAAGAGCGTGTTGTGGAAAACATACTGGTGGCCGGTCATCCAATCCTCGCTGCCGGCGTAGCCCATTTTCAGAAAACTGCCCCCGCTCGCGCGGGGCTGCCACTGGCTGCGCGCGACCACATTGCGCCAGATGTAGAGCGGGCCGATGGAGCACGCCGCGTTGCCGATCATCATCATGCTTTGGGTGATGTAGTTCCCCCACACGCGCACGTTGCGGCTGCCGCCTTCGACCTCGAGGCCGTCGTCCCAGCAGTGGCTGACGATATTGCCGTAGATGTCGGAGTCGGGGCCGGGCGCGCCTTGGAAGCTGCCGTTGCTGCCGCCGCCGATGCCATCGTTGCACATGTGCTCGAGATCGGAGAAACATTCGTTGTAGCGGATGACGTGGTTGCCACCGGCGTTGAAGAGCGAGATGTACTGCGGCCCCATCGTGTGCGTCGGATACTTCGGCTCATACCACGTGCTGCCGTCATAGGTCGGATGGTGCAACTTGCAACGCTGGATGATCAGCCGCCGCAGCGTCTTGCAGTTCGCGGAAATCGCGGAATCGCAGTTGAAGCCAAACCCTGTCTTGGGATTGAGCCGGCCCCAGTCGGAAATGTCGCAGTCCTCGATGACGATGTTCTGGCCGCCCTCGATGCGGATGGCGCCGATGATGCCCTTCTTGGTGTTGCCGGCCGCGCCCGCGCCCTTGAGCGTGAAGCCGCGCAGGATGACGTTCGAGGCATTGATCGTGATGCAGGCATCGTGCTGGTGCCGCACATCAATCGTCGCGCCGCGTCCGTCATAGACCCGCCAGGCGCCAGGCACGCCGGACTCGGCGATGACCAGCGGGGTGGTGCGGCTGGCCACACGTTCTGTCGTGCCCGCCGGGAGTTTTTCGCTCCATGTCGTGGCGGTCAGGTTGGTGGTCGTGCGCGTACCGGCCAGCGTCAGCTCGATTTCGTAGGCCGTCGCCGGCGCGAGGTGGACGATGCTGCCGCGATAATCCGTCAGGTCTTCATCGGTTTGCGGAATTGGGTTGTAGCGCAGCGGCAGGCCGGTTTTCCACTCCGCGGCGCCCTGCTGGCGATAACGCACCAGCACATCCTTGCCGGCCGCGCCGCCCGGCGGCGACCAGTAGAGGCCGAGGCAATGGAAGGTGGGAATGGCCAACAGTCCCGTTTCGGCGCCGCGGCCGGCCAGAGCGGTCAAACCGAACGCGGCGAGCAGGGTCGCGGCGCCCCAACCCCGGCCTTTCAATAAGTTCGTTTTCATTTAGGGCGCAGCTCAATAAACACAACTTCCAACGGATCCAGTTCGGCGCTGAACTCCTTGGGCACACGCACTTGCTGCCACAGCGGCTGGAATGCTGCGCCGGCGGTCGAGCGATAGATTTCAGCGGTCCAGGTTTTTGCGGCAGGCGCGTTGCGCGTGTCGAGATTCATCCGCAGCGGTTGTTTCGTTTCCGCGATGTTCAGGAACAGATGGCCGATCCGGCCATCGGGCGCCTGCCACGAACTGGTGAGGATGGCCGGGGTCGCCATATCCTCCCGGCCCCACTTGCCGCCACGCTGGGCCGGGACCGCGATGGTCAGCTTGGGCGTCTCCACTTCGAAGGGATGCAGCATCCGGCCCAGCATCAGGAAGTCCTTGGCCCGGGTCTTCAGCAGGCGGGAGTGGTTGCGCAGCACCGCGAGCTGATCCGCGTGCGCCTCGAACATGCTTTGCGGCGACGACCAGATGGAGCCGCCGGGCGTGCGGCCGGTGATGAGGTTCAGCGCATGACAGCGCACGTTCCAACGATTGTTGTCCTTGCTCAGGCCGGCGCTGTCGCCGCCGTAGCCGAGGGCAAACTCGTGATAGAGATAGTCGAACAACGGAATGCCCACTGCGCCGGGATAACCGCGATACCAGCGCTTCTCGTAGTACTCGCGCACATGGAAGCCGTCGAGGTGCGGGATCAGCTGCTCGTGCGCCTCCTCGTGGAACAGCACAAAGTCCGGGTCGCGCTGCTTGCCGCGCTGGCGCAGGGTGTCGAGCAGTTTCCAGAATTCGTGACTCTGATAGAGCCCCGCGCCCGGCGCGTGGCCGTGGCCGGTCGCGTAACAGGCGTCGCCCGCGCCGCCGGTGGTCTGGTCCATCTGCAGCACATCCACGCCGACCGCGTGCGCCTGGTCAACCACCGCGCAGAAGAACGGCGCCGTCTGCGGTGCGCCGACGCAGAACTGATAGGACTGGCGTTTCCATTCGCCCAGCGGGCTGGACTCGTTGAGCACATACTCCTTCGGCTGGCCCGTTTTCGCTTCGCGCACATAGGCCGCCAGGTAGGGCTGCGCGGCGGAGATTTCGCCGCCATCGCGGCCCGCATTCAGGAAGGTGTAGAAAAGGCCCGAGAGATAGAAGAACGGCCGGATGCCGTCCTGCCGAAGTTTCGCGATGACGGGTTTTGCGTTCGCCTCGTCGAAGATCGGGAAGTAATCGCCGGCGGTCCAGCGCCGGTGGTTTTCCCAGCCGGCGAGCATGGCCACAACCGGGCCATCGATTTTGTCGCGGAACGTCCGCATGTGCTCCTGCAGCTTCGGATAGTAGGAGCCGGTGCAGGAGCGCGTGCTATCGTAGGTGCGCACCTCGCAAACGTGCACGTCCGGCCCAGCCTTCCACCACGCGGGAATGTCGGACCGCTCCGCCAGCGTCTTGGCGCACCAGCTTTGCTGCACGGCCCATCGCTTGTATTGGTCGGCCGTGTCGCACCATGTGCCCTGCGTCACGCCCAGCGCCACGGCATAGGGACTCTGCCAGTCCGCCGTCACGGTCACCGGCGTGTACTCGTGCCAGAAGCGGAAACCGTCCGCCTGTTTGAGCACGGTCAGCGACAGCGGGTGGCCCGCCGTGTCGGCGCCGGCGAGATACAGTCCCGCCGTCCGGTCCTGATAGGCGAGGAACTGCGAGGACATGTCGCCCGGGTAGCGCAGCGTCACGCTCTGTCCGCTCTTCCAATTCCCCGCCGGGTTCTCGATGAGTGAACCCGCATAGGCCGGCAGCACGAGCACGTCGTCCTTGCCATCGCCGAGCGCCGGCACGGCGAGCAGTTGCGGGAAACGCACCGCCTTGAGCGGGAGGCCCGTCTTGTTCACGACGCGGAGGGACCAGTGCGTCAGCGGATCGCTTGCGGCGCTCGTGCCGGTGACCTCGACGGCCAGGTCGAGCGCCGGAAACTTCGCGTACTTCAACGTGACCTTGCCGGCTTCCGCGCTCACGCCCGACTCGCCCGCCTGGCTGCTCTCGACCGTCGCAATGTTGCCATCCGCCTTCACCAGCAGCAGCGAGAAGAGATTCTTGTTGGCCGGGCCCGCGATCACGGACTGTCCGCTCGCCTTGTGGGTGAGCCGCTCGATGTACGGCGCGGGCGCCCGGCCGATGTCCAGCCGCACGACGCGATTCTCCAGCGTCACCGGATCCGCTCCCTGTGCCGCCGCGCACAGGCCGAGCACCAATAGCAAAATATATTTCTTCATGTCAGTTTGTCGCCTTGAGTTCGGCGAGCATCTCCAGCAGCTGGGCGGTGATGAGGTCGGAGGCGTCCTCCTGCACCTTGTTGGTGCCGAGCCAGGTTTCGTAGCCGCCGAGCTTGTGCTGCGCAGGCGTGGGCAGGTAGCCGTGCCGGGCGTTGGCGTGGCTGATGACCGCGGTCTGCGGGAACGGGCTGCGCTTCTTCAGGTCGAGCCCGATCTCGGCGAAGGTCTCGAACGGGATCCCGCAGATCGCGAAGTCGCCGATGCGCAGCGCCTGCAGCTGGATGCTCAGCGTGTCCTCCTTGTGCTCGGCGGCCGCGATGACGTTGCGCGCATAGTGCTCCGCCAGCCGTGGCAGCTTTTCGAGCGCGGCCTTGTCCGTGGTCGCGAGCACGGCCTTGGCTTCCGCGAGCTGCTCCGCCGTGGGGCGGCGCAGGCGCAGGGTCAGCTCGCGCTGGACCATGCCGAGCCGCGCGGTCGTGGCGTGCTTTTCGATTTTCTTCAGCGCGAGCCACGCCGTGTCCGCGGCTTTTCCGGCGACGATGCGGATCTGCTCGAACGGCTCGCGCGGCGGGCGGGTGCTGCCGAACGGGATGTTGTTGATATCGCCGGAAGTGCCGTTGGACAGCATGGCGACGAAGTTGGTGTCGCCGCGGACGCGCGAGGGCATCAGGCGGGCGAACTCGCCGAAGTAATCAGCCGAGACCTTGCCGCTGGGTGTGGCGCCGACGTAGTGCAGGGAATAGTTGGCCAGCAGCGCGAGCGGCTTATGGCCCTTGGCCTCCTGTAGCGAGAGCACGGTGATATCGGGATCGGTCGGCCCGGCGGGCTGATCGAGCACGTCGGGGCTGGTGCCGGGGTTCATCTTCACCTGGTCCATCTTGCCGAACGGGTTCAGCGGCATCTTGCCGGGCTTGAGGTACCAGCGGCGGTTGAAGACCTCTTCCGGCAGGGGCTGCACCGCCACGCCCACGGCGGCGGGCCGCAGCGCAGCGTGCGAGCGGACCAGCGCCTCGGCGATGCCCTCCACCAGCAGTTTGCGATAGGCGACCGCCGGGGCCGGGCCGGTGGTGGTGTTCGACACCGGCGCGCTGTGGGTATGGGTGGCGCACACGAGGATGTTTTCCGGCTTGAGCGGGCAGCGCTGCGCGGCGAGGGCCTTCGCCTCGTCGCACACCTCCCGGGCCACGCCGAGGTTATCCACCACGACCAGCGCCAGCAGCATGGCGCCATCGTCGAGCACGAGCGCGCGGGCGTGGAGCGGATCGTTGACGCCCGCGGCCATGTTCGCGCTGAAGCCGCCCGGCATGTTGAGCGGAAATTCCTTGGGCGAGATATCCACCGCGGCCGCGCCGGCGCGGAGCGCCGGCGTCGCCGCGCGTGCAACCCCGAGCGTTAGCGCCACCATCAACCCCGTCACTTTGATGATCGTCATGTTCTTCATGCTTCACCTTCTTTTCGTACACCCGGTTTCCAAGGGTTGGAAACCGGAGCCGCTTTTTCCCAAGCCTTGGAAAAATCGCCCTCAGCTTTTCCAAGCCTTGGATATCATTTCTGCTTTCCTGTGATCTTCCTATCCTTCGTGATTTCGATTTCCGCGTGATTACCATAGGCCCCCGCGCCGCCCGTCACGTACCCGAAGCTGTTGGTCAGCAGGGTGGTGCCATCCGACAGGGACGCTGAAACGCTGAAGCCGCTGTCGCCATCAACCGTAAAGGTTCCGGTCTTTGACTCGCCATCATTCAAGTTGGTGAAGCCGTAGCTTCTGGTGCAAACCTTCACCGTGACCTGCGCGGCGGTGACACCTGAAGTGTTCTTAACGGTCAACGTGTTCTCGACCCTGCCGCAGGACGCAAGCAGCAGCACAGCCAAGAGCGGGGCGCCCAGCGTCATCCTCATTTATTTTTCTCCAGCGCCGGGGTTGTTGGCCGGACGGTCATGCTGACGGTGCCGCGCCAGGGCTTGCCGGGTTCGAGCACGGCAAAGCCGGTGTCGGTCACGCCGCGGGCGTGCAGGTTGAAGGCGTCGGTGAGGCAGGTGTAGGGCTCGAAACAGACCACGCTGCGCTTGCCGGGCGCATAGACCACCCAGTGCCGGAAGGCCGTGTCGGCGCGCATCGTCACCTCCCACTGCGCGGTGGGGTCGCGCAGCACGCAGGCGGAACCGTTCGCGTCCACGGTCGTTGTGGTGAACACATCGTCGAGCGTGGCCGCGCCGAGCGCGTGAAACTCGCGCCACGTCGTCGCCGGCAAACGCTTGCCGGTCGGGATGCAGTCGGGCGTCAACTCCATCTGCTCCTTGCACGGCACCTGGATTTCGCACGCGGCGCGCGAACCGGCCGCGGTCAGCGGCAGCGGATGATAGGGATGGATGCCGAACCCGAACGGCATCGGTGCGGTGCCGAGGTTCTCCGCGACGGCCGTCATCGTCAACGACAGCCCGCTCAACTTGTAGGTGACGGTCAGCCGGCACGGCCACGGCCAGTGCTGCTTGAGGGCGGGATTCGATTCGGTGTCGGTCACGCCGGTGACGCTCGCGCCAGTCTGCGTACCCGTGGCGGTGACGCGCCACGGCTGCGTATTGGCGAAGCCGTGGATGGCGTGGCCCATCTCGGCCCGCAGCGGGACGTGATAGGTCTTGCCGCCGAAGGTGAACTCGCCCTTGGCGACGCGGTTCGGGAACGGGAACAGAATCGGCCAGCCGAAGCCGCTGCCGCCCTTGGCAAGCGCCGCCGGGTCGGCGGGGCCGGCGAGAAACTCAACCGGTGCGCCACTGGCCGGAGAGAAAGTGAACCGCCAGCAGTTGAAGCCCGCCTGCGGCAGCACCACCGCGGTCGTGCGAGCCGCGGCATCGCGCAGCACCACCTCCGGCCCATGCGCAGCCGTGCGCTGCTCGACGGTGAAATTTTCCGCTGCGCTCGCGGCCAGGCCCCACGCCGCGCATGCCACCACGCTCATCTGGATGTGTTGTTTCATGATTGCTCTCATTCAATCGGTATCTTTAACGCCTGCATCACGCCTTTCGTGTAACCGATGGCGAAAAGGCGGCCGAGCGAGCCGTAGCCCGGCTGGTCGTTGGTCTCGCCCGCCAGGGTGGGGACGTGGTCCACGCGCACCGGACCGGCAAAGCTCAACTCGTGGTAGAGCTTGAGCAGCGCGGGCATGTCGGTCGGGCCGTCGTCGTGAAACGTTTCCTCGAACCGCTGCGCGGTGCCCTGCACGTCGCGGAAATGGACGAAGAAAATCTTCTGCTGCTCCATCAACCGCCGCGCCCACGCGGCCACGTCGCAGCCCATCAGCTTGAAGTTCGCCTGGCAGAAGGTGACGCCGTTGTTCGGGCTGGGGGCGAGCGCCATAGCGCGCTCGAAGTTTTCCGGCGTGGAGAGGATGCGGGCGATGCCGCGCAGCTCCGGCAGCGGCGGGTCGTCGGGATGCATGCCCATCCGGACGCCGGCCTGCTCCGCCACCGGCATCACGTTGCGGATGAAGTAGGTGTAGTTTGCCCACATCCGCTCCGCGCTGACCGCGCCCGCCTCCGTGAGAGATGACGGAATATCGGCAGCGTCAAAACGCGAGGTGAGCGCGCCGCCGCGGGTGGGCACGTCGCCGTGCGTGCGGTGCCAGCCGATGCCGGCCATGAAGTTGTAGCAGAGCAGGGGGATGCCTAGCGCGCCCATGTTCCGGAGCATCCGGCAGTACAGCTCGATGTCGTCATCGCGCCCGTCGAGGCCGAACTTGATGCGGCGCATGTCGAACTGGTCGCCTTCGAGCCCGTAGAGCGTCAGCCCGGCAGCGGTGAAGCGTTGCTGGATCGTGCGCAGCGCGTCGAGATCCCACGGCGCTTGCAGCCCCGTCAGTTCTGGCGCGCACTTGCAAATGGCGTGGCGGACGCCCATCTGGAGCGCGTATTGCCACTGCACATGCGGGGCCGCCGGAAGAAATTCAGCAAGGATCATGGCGCAGGTGTCCTCATGGTTGGCGGCGCGAACAACGGCGCGCCTGGGCCCAGGTCCGGCAGGCTCAAAAGTTCACCGCGTTCGGCCTCGGTCACGACCAGGCCGAGCTGGCCCGCGGGATCGAAGGCGCAGTTGGTGGGATTCTTCCCCGGCAGATCGCGGGCGCCGACCTGCTGCCCCGTGGCGTCGAAGATTTTGACCTGACCGGAACCGTAGACCGCGACGTAGAGCCGGCCATCGGCGCCGAGCGCCATGCCGTCCGGGCCGGGCGCGCCGGTGACCCCCACGGCCCAGATGCGCGTGTTGCTCCACTCGCGCAGTTGCGGATCCCAGTCGCCGATCCACAGCCGCTGCCGATAGGTCTCGGCGAGAAGCAGCGAGCGTCCGCCGTTGACGAAGACGAGGCCGTTCGGGAAATATTTTTCGCGCGTGATCACGCTGACCTCGCCGGACGGCGCGAGGCAGCAGGCGTAGCCGGTTGGTTCCTGCCGCGAATCGCCGGGGCAGGAGAACAGCAGATTGCCGGCCGCGTCAAAGGCGAGGTCGTTGGGCTTGAAGAAGGGCCTTCCCTCCAGCTGCTTCACGATGCTCGCGATTTCGCCGGTGCGCGGGTCGAGCCGGCGGATGGAGTTGTGCCCCGAGTCGCAGAACCAGAGGCGGCCTTCCTGGTCGACGGTCGCGCCGTTGGGGCCGCCGCCGGTGGCGACGCGCGTCAGTGCGCCGCGCTGCCAGCGCGCCAGCCCGCCGCCCTTCAGCTCCACGCACCAGAGCGCGCCGTCGGGCGTGAAGACGGGGCCCTCGGGAAACCGGAGGCCGGTGGCGAGCACATTGACCGGGTTATTGGGCACGGGTGTAATCTTTCATGAAGAATTTCTGCCGCGCCAGCAGGATAAGCGCCGCCCCGACCACGTAGAGCACCCCCAGCGAGGAGAGCCCCACGCTCAGGCTGACGTGTTTCTTCACCAATCCGAGCAGCAAGGGGGCCAGCGAGCCGATGGTGAAGCCGAAGAAAAGCATCAGGCCTGTCGCCGAGGAGCGGCAGCGCAGCGGGACCACGTCGAAGAGCGCGGCGAACAGGTTCGAGTCGTAGAACCCGCGGAACAGGCCGAAGCCCGCCAGCGCCACGTAGACCAGCACCGCGCCCGGCGCGAACCCGAGCATGACGATGAAGGGCGCGCCGAGCAGCAGCCCGAGCGCCTTGAGTTCGATGCGGATCGCCGGGCGGCGCGGGGCGAGCCGGTCGGCCATGCGGCTGCCGACCATCACGCCGACAAAGGCGAACAGGTAGTGGCAGATCATCGCGCAGAAGTTCGCCTCCTGCAGCGGCCGGTGGAATTTTTCCACAAGGAAGGTCGGCATCCACGTCATCCAGCCCGCGTTGACGAACACCATGCAGCCGAACGCGAGGCTCAGGCAGTAGAAGGTGGGCGTGCGCAACACGATGGCGAGCACCTCGCGCAGGCGCGGCGGCGGCTCGGCGATGATGTCGGCGCCGCGGTCGTTCTGCAACCGCACGGCGAGCACCACGGCCAGCAGCAGCCCGATGGCGCCGAAGGTGTAGAACGACGCGCGCCAGCCATAGCGCTCGCCGACGAAGGCCGCGAGCCAGCTGCTCACCACGATGCCGACATAGAGCGCGGTCTGGTGGATGCCCAGCGCCTGCGCCCGCGTCGTGGGATGATGGTGGCCGAGCAGGGCGGTCGCCGCGGGGTAATAGCAGGCCTCGCCGCCGCCGGTGGTCAGGCTGCGGAACAACACCAAGCCGATCAAGCCGCCGGCCAGCCCGGTCAGCAGCGTGCCGGTGCTGAAGACGAGCAGGCTCAACACCACAATCCATTTGCGCGAGAGGAAATCGCCAAGGCAGCCGGCGATCGGCACCAGCAGGCCATAGATCAACGTAAAGCCCGTCGCCACGAGGCCGAGCTGCACGTCGTCCAGGTGCAGGTCGGCCTTGATCAGCGGCAGGACGGCGTTGAAGATCTGGCGGTCGCCCTGGTTGAGAAAATAGGCGAACCAGAACAGGATCACCAGTTCCCACTTATAGAATGGACGCGGCGCCTTCATGATTGCCACGCGCAGGTCTTGTCCCCGGCGGTCATGGCGCGCCTCCGTTGGCCTTGATGAAATCCAGCAGCGCCCGTCGCGCCGGATCGCGCCCGTCGGCGAGCTTGCCGGCGATGCTGCCGTGCGTACGGTTGGCGATCATTGCCCCGGTCACACCCTGATTGCCCGCGCCTTGCAGCAGCGCGACGAGATACGCGTTTTCCTCCGCGCGCGCCGCCATGTCGTGATCGGCATAGAGCACGAGCATCGGCGGTGTGTCCTTGCGCACGAAGAACACCGGCGCGGCGGCGTCGGCCGTGACCGTGAACTTGCCGAGGTCGCGTTCGGCGCGCACCGTGTAGTGCGTCATCACCTGCCCGCTCACGGGGATCAAGCCTGCGACGGCCGAGAGCGGCAGGCCGTATTTCTCCAGATAGCTGGCATCCATACCGACCATCAGCGCCAGGTAGCCGCCGGCGGAGTGGCCGCCGACGAAAAGCTTGCCGGCAGCGCCGCCATGCTCCGCGATGTGGGCGTGCGTCCACGCCACCGCGGCGGCGGCGTCCTCGACATAGGTCGGAAATTTCGCCTTGGGGCTCAGGCGGTAATTGGGCACCACCACGCACACGCCGGCGCGTGCCAGGCTGCGCGCGATCGCCGGGGTGCTCACCTCGCGGTCCACTTTGTCCTTGCTGCCCGTCGTCAGCCCGCCGCCGTGAAACCAGACCAGCGTCGCGAAGCCCGTCGGGCTGTGCGGCAGATAGATGTCGAGCACGCAGCGCTGCAACTCATAGCCCGACAGCGCGGCGCCGGTCTTGTAGGGGATGTTGCGCAGCTCCGTGCCGCTGTTCGCGGACGGCGTCGTCGCGCAGCCGCACACGGCGGCCAGCACGAGCGCGCAGGCCAGGCCGTGGCAGAACCGCACCGCCAGGGTCGTTTGCAGAGGTTGCTGTGTGCTCATGGAGGCCTCTTCAGGTTCCGCCGACAATGGGATACCAGTCCGGCCGGCGCGGATCCTGGTGGAAGCGCGCGTAGTAGTCGCCCTTCTCCTCAAAGTAGCGCTCGTACTTCTCCATCTTCTCCTCGTCGAGCTTCACGCCCAGGCCCGGGCCGGTCGGCACCGCGATCTTGCCGTCCACATACTTCATCAGCCCGCCCTCGATGATGTCGTCGGTCAGGAAGTGATAGTGCGCATCGCCGGCGAAGTGCATTTCCGGGATCGTCGCCGAGGTGTGCAGCATCGCCGCCAGCTCGACGCCGAATTCCGCGCCGCTGTGCATCGCCACGCCGAGGTTGAAGGTGCGGCAGACCGCGACGAGGTCCTTCACGCCGCGCGGCCCTTCCCAGTAGTGCAGGTCGGTCAGCACGATATCGACCGCGCCCAGGCGGATCGCCGGGCCGAGGTCGTCGAATTTGTTCGGATACATGTTGGTGGCGATGGGGATCCGGATCGCCTTGCGCACGGCTGCGTTGCCTTCGAGGCCCCACGCCGGGTCCTCAAAATACTCCATGTTCATCGGCTCGAGCCGCCGCCCGATGCGCGTCGCCGTGGCCACCGACCAGGTGCCGTTGGGGTCCATCCGCAAGCCGAACGAGGGGCCCAGCCGCGCGCGGCACAGCTCCACGACGCGGGCTTCCTCGTCCGGGGGCATGACGCCGGCCTTGAGCTTCATCGCCTTGACGCCGAGCGTGGTGTGCAACTCCTCGCACAGGTCGGCCATGTCCTCGGCGCAGGTGTCGTCGCCGCCCTGCGGCCGGTCGTAGCGCCAGAACAGGTAGGCGATCATCGGCACGGCGTCGCGGACGCGGCCGCCGAGCAGGTCGCTCATCGGCCGGCCGAGCGCCTTGCCTTGGATGTCGAGGCAGGCCATCTCGATCGCCGCGTAGAGGCGCGAGTTCGAAAGATAGTAGATGCTTCGCAGCACCTTGAGCTTGATGATCTCCAGCTGGAACGGATCGAGGCCGAGGATGCGCGGCTTGAGCTTTAGGATCGCCCCGCGCTGGTCGCCGCCGCCGACCTCGCCGAGGCCGATGAGGCCCTCGTCGGTGATGATCTCGATGATCGTGCGCAGGAGGTAGCCGGGATGGACACCCGTGTTGTGGCGCAGCTGCGCGTTGAGCGGGATTGCCACCGTGCGGGCTTTCACGTCGATAATCTTCATGATGTCTTCTGTTTCCTTCCTTGATTGAGAACTGCAGCTTTTTGCAACACCAGCCGCCGCCAGCTGGCGAGCTGCGCCTTGGTGTGGCCGTGGATCAGCCCCGTCAGCGTCAGCGCGCCCTGGATGTGGCCCTCCAGGTCCAGCAGCGGTACGGAGAGGCCGAAGACGTCCGGGCGGTAGGTGCCCGCATCGGTGACGACGCCGTGCCGGCGCACCTCGCGGACCCGTTTCCAGACGGCGGCCGGCTTCTGCCACTGCCAGCACTCCGGCGGCGTGTCGCGTAAAATCGTCTTGATCTCGGCATCGGCCAGCGCGCTCAGGAGCACGGCGCCGGTAGCGCCCAGCGTCAGGTGGAAACGCGCGCCGGGCTGGACCGCCAGCGACATGGGCTGCGGGGAGGCCTCGCGCAGCAGGGTGACCGCCATGGCGTCCTCGCGGGCCGAGACCTTGCTGGCCACGCCCGTGGCCGCCGTCAGTTCCCGGAGCGCGTCCTTCACCCGCCGGCCGAGCAGCTCGTGGCGTTGCAGGCGCTGCAGCAGCGGCAGCAGGCCCAGCCCCAGCTCGCACCGGCCGTCCGCGCGCAGCTGGATCCAGCCGGCGTGCGCCAGGGTCTGGAGGATGCGGTAACAGGTGGCGGGCGCGATGGAGAGCGTGCGCGCGAGGACGGCCGCGGTCGGCTCGCAGCGCTCGCTGGCGACGGCTTCGAGGACCTGGATGGCCTTCCCCAGGACGGGGATCTGATGCGTCGTCTTCATTTCAATAGAGAACTGAATGCTTCAATACAGAAACAAGCGCGCTCCTGTCAATCCCTTTTCCGCACCCGCCGGGCAGGGCTGACAGCGTGGGTTTTCCAAGGGTTGGAAACGGCACGGGGCGCTGTTCCCAAGCCTTGGAAAACTGGCTCGCCCGCCCCTCCGGAAAATTCGCGAGCTTGGCGTAATTCGCGGTCAGAAAAGAACTTCACCACGGATCACACCGAGCACACGGATTAAAAGCAGCGGCCTTCTTCCGTGTGATCCGTGGTTCCTCTGCTTTTCCTGCCTTCTGTCCGCCCGCCCCGCTCCGGCCAACCGTGCAATCCGTGAAAATCTGTGGCTGATTTTCTGCGGCCTTCGGTTCCTGATGATTCTGTCGAAATGAGCGCTAGATCATGCTTCGGGTCTCGTCGCCACTTCCCGCGCGGCTGCTTTCACTTGCCGCGCACAACGCGGCGGATGGCTTTCAAGTAGGCGGCGTCGGGGTCGTCCTTGCATGGCACGAGCCAGCCGCCTTCGCCGATCTCGTTCCAGGCATAGATGATCGCGAGGCGGTCCTTGGTCACGAGCGCCGGGTTCGCATCCATCCACTGGATCATTTTTGTCAGCGTTTCGCCAAACTCCGCGGGCGTGCCCTTGTCGTAATACCAGGAAACCGTCGAACCCTTCGGGCCCAGGCCTCCGAGGCCTTCCCAGGGCCGGCGGTCCCAGCCTTGCGTGACCACCGGGATGTACGGCTGTCCGGGCGTGCCCTGCCACGCCTGGATGTTGGACTCCACCAAGGTCTGATAGGGGAACCTCTGCGACTGCTTGCTGGCCCAGGTGCCCTTCGGCGTCACGTTATAGGCCGTCTTGATCGCGTAGCCCTCGGCCGGGGTGCCCTTGCCGCAGCAGGCCACCGCGACGCCGGGGAGACCGGCCTTGCGCGCCGCGTCCTGCAAGTAGGCCAGGCCTTCCTTGTTTGCGCCGTGCGGCGAGAAAATCACCAGCAGCGGTTTGCCCTCCACGCGCAAATAGCGCGGATGCTTGAACAGGGTGATCCAATAATCCGCGGCCTGCTTCCACGCGTCGAGCCCGACGATCTCGAACCCGCCGTGGTTGGCCACCAGCAGGCTGAATTCCATCCGACTGTTGTTCTTGGCCTGCATGAAGAGGTTCATAGGCACATGCTTCGGGTCGTCCGCGATGGCCTGGACGTCGATCGGGCCTTTGTTCTTGTGCCAGTACCAGCAGAACGAGAAATAGGCCACGCCGTGGTCCGCCGCGAGGTCGATCTGCCGCTCCATCAGCGCCGGCGTGTCGTCGCGCCAGCCCCAGACGGGCGTGCGGCCCGCAAACTCCGTCGCCAGTTTCTTCGTGTAATGCGTCGGCATCCCCTTGGCCCAGGCATTTTCCGGCGTGCCGTCGTCGAAGGCACTCTTGCCCGCCCAGCCGGCGAAATAGTACGCACCCAGTTTCATGCGCGGCGTCGCTTGCGGCGCCTCAGCGGCGGACGCCCAGCCGGCCGCAGCCAGCAACGCCACGGTCACCACAGCCTTAACACACGGAATCCTCTTGCTCATGGCCTGCTCACTTTCCTTGCTGACGGTTTTTGCCTGCGTGTTGCCTTGGCATGGTTACCTTGGCGGGGCGTCATTTCAATATCCCCAATAAATAGGCCCCCTGACCGGTCCGGCCTTGGATGCTCAAGGCCAGGGGCGGCGAGATGCCGACGGGGTCCACAATCTGGAGGTACAGCGCCCCCGTGCCACGGACGCCCGGGAAGCGGTCCGTGTGCGTCTGCGCCTTGCGCGCATCCACGACGCCCGGCGGCGTTTGCTCGTCGGGGAACACCGTCCGCAGATCCAGCGACGAGGTGCCGGACCAGATCTCCTTTCCGGTCTCATCGGCGCTGAAGAACCGGATGCGCCAGGTGTCGTAGGTGGGTGTCAGCCCGATGTTCAGCCAGTCCAGCGCGATTTCCAGGCTGCCGTTGTGCCGCGTGAGCTTGGCCGCTGTGAACAGATAGCGGAACCCGATGAGTGCATACATGCGGTGAAAAGCCTCCAGCGCCTTCGGATCGCTCATGATCGAATAGTCTGAGGGATTCGTAGCGCTCCGTCCCGTGCTGACGTTGCAGTTCCGAATCACCGCCGGATGCAGATAGGCGACTTGGTCATAGAGATTCCAATACGGATGGAAGCCGTCCGCTGTCGGTCCCCACCGTCCTGGCTCGCCCACCAGCGGGGCGAACTTCCAGCGGTCGCGGATCAGTTCGTACAATTTGGTGCCATCCTTCTCGTATCGATTCGCCGGATAGTAGAGCGTCTGATATCGCTTTTCATCGTCGCCCCAGTTGTCCCGGAAGGTCCCCAGGAGACCCGCCCGATTTCGAACCGACAGCAGATGGAAATGATAATCCTGAAGGGCGTCATAGCTCGGCGAGAAGCGCATCCCGTTGGTGGGAACCACAATCCGAATGTCGGGGAGGTGCCGGGCATAGGCATCGGCGAAACGGATGAGATAGGCGGAGTTCGACGGGATCAGATGTTTGGGATAGGCGCCTTCGCCCCAAAAGCCGAAGTGACGCATTTCGATGTAGCGGATCAGTTTCTTGCGGATCACCGTTTTGCCGTCCACGGTAATGGGCCGCTCCAAATACTCGGCGAACGCCTTGAGTAGCGCGTCGTACCGCTCAAAGATGTATGGATTTTCGAAGTTCGGCTCCCAATGCTTCTGCTTGTTCAGCCACAGCGTGTTGACCACGTCCTTTTGGGCGCTACGCTGCATGGCTTCGTGTACATAGGCCGGATAGCAGCAGAAGGCGTCGTCGATCTTCTGCTTCGTGCCCGCATTGCTCGTCACAAAGCAGCCGATATTGAGCTTTTGGCCGTATTGGATGCAGTAGGCGAAATGCTTGTCCAACTTCTCGAAATGATAAACGCCTTGGTCCGATTCAAAATCAACCCAGCTGATGCGGATCATGGAGTTGAGAGCGTGCTCGCTGACACGGACTGCGTATTTGACGAGATTGGTCACGCCGTCGCCGGGGCCGCCGTTCCAGATTTCCGTGCCGACGCCTGCGTTTTGGATCGCGCCTTCGCCGGGTGCGATGATCGTCGGGGTGACGGTGGCGCTAAAATCAATTTCCTCCGCCGGCAGTCGGCAGCAGAGCAAGGAGAGCACAAGCAGACCGTGCCAGCCCGTGAGCCTGTGTGGCGTGTGCTGTCCGGAAAGTGTACGGAGCGTTTCCCTGTGATCCGGTGTACTCATGGCCCGCCTCCCTTGACGCCGGCTGGCAGGGGGCGGACCTCGTGCTTCACCGGCCAACTCGCCCGGCAATCATCCTGATAGAGTCCGATCTGTTCCACGGGAATCCGCTGGAAGCCGAGCGGCCATGCCGGCGAATCCGCGCGCAGTTGGAAGTTGCCGGCCTGCTCATCCACAAATTTGGGGTCCACATTGACCAGGTTGTCCTCGAGTGCCACCAGCGGCCGGATCTTGGTTTCGATGTCGTCCCACCACGTGTTCGTCACGGACGCGCCTTGCGCGACGCGGCGGAGATTCTCGCCCTGGCCCTGCCAGAAAATATTCCGGCGGACGACGTTGCCCTTGGGCTTCTTCGGCTCGTCCTCGAGCAGGTTGACCAGTAGCGGATAGCGCGTGCTGAAGGGCGGCTCCTTGTAGCGGACGCCCGCGATGGTGCCTTTTTCGGTCGCCTCCTTGATCCGTCCATCGGCATGCGGACCGCACCAGCCGAGCGCCCGGCCATCCACATGCAGGGCCTTGGGACAATCCACGAACATGTTGTTCTGGATGAGGTTGTCGCGGCCGCCGCCGAGAAATACGGGCCGCCATACCTGGAAGAAGATGTTGCCCTGCACGGTGGCCGAGGAGAACAGGTCGTCGAGGTAGATGCCGTTGCACGGGCCGCCATCCTTGCCGCAGAGATGATGCAGGTAATTGTTCCGGATCACATGCCCGCGCAAGGTCCAGCTCCGCCCGGCGTAGATCGCGCCGCAGTCGTGCGATTCCTGGCAGACGTTGTGGATCTCGTTGAACTCGATCAGGTGCTCGTTGCCGCCGAAGAGGATCGCCGAGTGCGGCGCGTCGTGGATCAGGTTGTGCGCGGCCCGCAGCCCCACGCCGCTGAGGAACAGGCCGGGCCGGTACATGCGGTCCCAGCGGCCGAAGTGGTGGATGTGGTTGTTCTCGGCAAAGTGGCCCGCCGGCGTCAGCGTCGGCCGGTCGCCGCCGACGAGGTAGATGCCGCCGCCGCCCATCCCGTACATGTCGCAGCCGACGACGCCGTGCTGCCGCCCGTTGAACACGGTGACCGCGTGGTTACCCAAATTGCGGAACGTGCAGCCGACGACACGGCACTGCTCGCCACCGGTGATGCCGATGGCTGTGCTGCGTGCCGCCTCCATCAGCAGGCCTTGCAACGTCACGTGCGACACGTCCGTCAGGGTGAAGAAGCCTGGCGACATCGAGACTTCGACGCGGCCCTGCGCGAGGGGCTGCGGCGGCCAGAAGTAGAGCACGCCCGCCTGCCGGTCGATGTACCATTCGCCCGGCTCATCGATCTCGCACAGCAGGTTGAAGCCGCGAAACCATTGGCCTTTGCGGTAGCCATAGGAATGATAGGGCGGCGCCACGGAAATGGTGCGCTGCTCCGCGTCGAGGGTCGCGATCTTGTGGCGCTGCTCGGCCCAGTCACGGAACCAGTAGCCTTCGACCCACGCGTCCTTTTCGCCCATCCAGCGCTTCGGCCGGTCGCCCTCGTAAACAAAGAGGCCTTCCTTGCAGCCCTTCGTGCCACGCACGTTGATCTCGGTCGTGCCCAAAACTTCCTGGATCTTGATGAAGCCCGTGTTCGGCCAGCGTGAAAGTTCCATGGGTTGCTCGTTGAAGAAAACCTCCAGCCGCGGATGGACCTGCTTGCCCCGGCTGGCCTCGGCGCTGCCCTTGGCGTCTTCCCCTTGCATATCAACTTTGGCCAGCCACAGCTGCAATTCCGCGGCCGCGTCCAAGCCCAGGTCACCGTATTCCGCGATGCCCTGCGCCTTGAGGTCGGTCTGGAACACGTGGCCACGCGCCGCGGGATCCAGCCGCTGGAGGACCGCCGGATCGGTCACCGGCTGCCAGCCGGCGAGCACCCGCCCGCCGCTGAGGCGGACCACGTCGCCCGGCCGGGCACGAAAGAGGATGGGGGACCCTGCTGCGCCCGAGTCCTCCGCGGTCAGCTCGACCGGCTTGGCCAGCTCATAGCGGCCGCCGAGCAGTTCGACGACGATGCCGCCCTTCGGCAGCCCGCTCTTTTTCTTTATGGCGCGAATCGCGTCCCGCGCACGCTCGAGGGTAGCGAACGGTTTTTCCTGGGTGCCGGGCTGCTGGTCATCGCCTGTGGGCGCAACATAAAAGTCCACGGCACTGGCGTGGGCCGCACACCCGAGGATACAGAGAGGAAGCAGCATGGAGTTGATGATCGGCTTCATTGCATCTTCTTGAGCTCGGCGAGCATGGCGAGCAGCTGGTTGGTGATGAGGACGGAGGCGTCCTCCTGCACGCTGCAGGTGCCGAGCCAGGTTTCGTAGCCGCCGAGCTTATGTTGCTCGGGCGTGGGCAGGTAGCCGTGCCGGGCATTGGCGAGGCTGATGACCATGGTGCTCGGGAAGGGGCTGCGCTGCTTCAGGTCGAGCCCGATCTCGACGAAGGTCTCGAACGGGATGCCGCACACGGCGAGGTCGCCGATGCGCAGCGCCTGCAACTGCACGCTGAGGGTGTCGTTGGTGCGCGCGGCGGCCGCGACGACGTTGCGCGCGTAATTCTCGGCGAGGCGCGGCAGCTGCTCGCGCGCGGCCTTGTCCTTGATGGCGACCACGGCCTTGGCGTCCGCGAGCTGCTCCGCGGTCGGGCGGCGGTAGCGCAGGGTGACCTCGCGCTGGAGCATGCCGAGCCGCGCCGCCTTGTTGAAATTCGTGATGCTGGCGTGCGCCAGCCACGCCGTGTCGGCCGCCTTGGACGCGACGGTGCGGATCTGCTCGAACGGCTCGCGCGGCGGGCGGGTGACCAGGAAGGGGATGTTGTTGATGTTGCCCGAGGTGCCGTTGGCCATCATCGCGACAAAGTTGGTGCCGCCGTTGACGCGCGCCGGCATCAGCCGGCAAAACTCGCCATAGTAATCGGCCGAGGTCTGGCCCGCCGGCATGCCGCCGACGTAGTGCAGCGAGTAGTTGGCGAACAGCGCGAGCGGCTTGCGGTGTGCGTCCTGCACCGAGAGGATGGTGATGGCGGGGTCGGTCGGCCCGGCGGGGCGGTCGAGCACGTCGGCCGAGGTGCCGGGATTCGTCTTCACCTGGTCGAGCTTGCCGAAGGGATTGAGCGGCATCTTCCCCGGCTTGAGATACCAGCGCCGGTTGAAGACCTCGTCCGGCAGCGGCTGCGCGGCGGCACCGAGCGCGGCGGGCTGCAGCGCGGCGTGGGCGCGGATGAGGGACTCGGCGATGCCCGCGACCAGGATCTTGCGGTAGGCCACCGCCGCGGCCGGGCCGTTGGTGGAGTTCGAGGAGGGCGCGGTGTGGGTGTGCGTCGCGCACACGAGGACGTTGGAGGGCGCGATGCCGCAGGCTTTCGCGGCGAGGGCTTTCGCATCGTCGGCCGCCTCGCGGGCCACGCCGAGGTTGTCCACGACGACCATGGCGAGCGTCGTGGCGCCATCATCCAGCACGAGGGCGCGGGCATGGAGCGGATCGTGCGCGCTGGTGGCCGGGCGCGCGCTGAAGCCGCCCGGCATGTTGACGGGAAAGTCCCGCGGCGTGATATCCACCGCCGCGGCGCCGGCGCGCAAATCCGGCGCGGCGGCGTTGGCGGTGCCGGCGGCCAAGCCCACAAGGGCGATGGCGAGCAGTTGAAGACGATGTTTCATGATGCGTTCCTTGGGTGCGGGAAATTTTCAACAGCGGCCGGACGATCGGCGGCGCGCGGGTCAGTTTTCCAAGCCTTGGAAAAAATCGGGTTCAATTTTCCAACCCTTGGAAAACTGCGCGCAAACTGCGGGATGAGCGTGCCGTTGGCATGAACCTTGGCCGTGACTATAGCCCGCGCCCTCCGCCGCGAACAAGCCAAAGCGGCGGATTTTACCGCAGAGGTCGCAGAGGTTCACGGAGGGCCTCAATCGTCCTCGTCGTCGTCCTCGTTCTCGTCCTCGATCTTTTCTGGCAACGAAAGCTTAGGGGCCAAGACGCCGAGTTCGTCAGGCCGAAGCGGAAGGTCACAACCGCAGGCGCAAGATATAGCAACAAAAGGAAAGCGGCAGCCGGCACGGAATGGGCACCGCGCATTACGCCCAGCCCGCGAATTTTTGAAGGGGTGGGGCGACCGATCGCACCTTCACCACGTTTGCGTAGCAGAATCAATCGTCACGGCCAGGGTGGCGCGCAGCCAATTGAACTTGGCTTTCATGAGATCAAAATCAGGTCCGGAAGTGACCATGGTCGCCTTGCCCTTGATCAGGAACCCGGCCCCTGCGCCGTGCAAACCCTGCACCTTGCTGCTGCCCAGCGTAATCAGCACGTCGGGGTTGTGGGCAATATTGGCTTCCGTCTTACGCATGTACCCCGCGGGAATCAACACCCGTCCGTCGGCAGATATTCTGAGGTAGCTGTTCCAGGTGTTGACCATATGCGGCCCATCCTTGCCCACGGTCGCAATGGCAACCACCCCATCTGTCTTCATGATTTCGAGCAGCTTTTCCGGGATCATCGTGACGGTCTCCTATCATTTTGCACATTTCCGCCTGACACTATGCGCTATTTCCGTCGAATTGCATCCTCATGTCCGGATTTTTCGACGGTGAGGCTACGGCGGGGTGGGGCGGGCCACTCACCTCAACGAGAGCTAAATCAAACCTATCGCAGGCTGGAGCGCAGGGTGACCAGTTCCAGCGGATGGACGGTCACAGTCAGCTGGCCGTTGCGCATGGTCACGGGTTCCTGTCGGGCGTTCTGGCACTGCGGGCCGCTGCGGTGCGTCTCAAACCGGAGTTCGCCGGCGTTGGCCAGTTCCTCCACGTTGACCGTGACGGTGAAGCTCTGGGCGGCCCGGCCGCAATTGTCGATCTGGAACTGGTCCTTTTGCGGGAAGTCGTCCGCGGTGTAATTGGAGACGCCCACGCCCCATGAGCCGTCGGGGTTGCGGGCGGCGGCGGCGGTGATCCGCGGCTTGCGGCCGTAGGTCCAGGTCATTTCCTTTTCGAGCGAGCTGAACGCCTGCCGGAATTGGGCGCCCACCTCAAACGTTTGGGCGAGCTGTTGAAAGTAGTGATACTTTTCGAAGACCTTGAGCCAGCCGTCGCCAGCCACTTTGCCGTCATAGGCCATGATGCGGGTGCCGTTGTCGCGCGGATCGTTGCCGAGATAGCCGATGAAATGAATCCAGTGCGTGACGCGGTGGTTCATGTCGGAGAGGAAGGTGGTCGCGACTGTCGCGGCGCGGTAGATATCGCCGGGCGCCTCAGGGCCGGGCACGCTCGCTTCGGTCTGCCAGTAGTCCTTGCCGGTGCCGGCAACCGTGTCCGCCATCCGTTTGGTGGCGCCCATGTTGTAGGAGTGGGTGGCGATGCCCGCGATGGCTTTCCAGGCGTCAGCATCGGCCTTGAGCGCGTCCACCATCGCGTAGGCGACGCCGTCGCAGCTGGCCGTTTCCGGCGCGATGACCTGCACCTGCTGCAGGCCGCGGGCATCGAGCGCGGCGCGGAGCAGCTTGACGCTGCGCACCATGTCCTCGGCTTTGAAATGGCAGTCGTGGCCGGTGTTCGGCTCGTTCTGGATGCCGGTGGCCTCGATGACGATGTGGTGTTGGTCCCGCGCCTCCCGGATGAAATCCGCAATGATGGCGGCATGCTCGTTGAACTGGTCCGGCTTCAGCTGCGGTAGCGCAGCCTTTTCCTTGCCGTCCTTGCCCATGTGGGGGAGCCGCTCGAGCAAATAGGCCGGCACCCCGCAGGGGGCGAGCACGAGGTGCTTGACGCCGGCCGCCTGCGCGTCGCGGAGGAGCGCGGCCCATTCGTCGGGAAATTCGTCCTTGAAGCGGCGCTGGCCGGGTTCGGGCGCATAGCGCTTGAGCGCGAACCAGAGCCGGATGGTATTGAAGCGCGCCTCGCGCCAGAGCAGCTCGTTGAGTTTTGCGCGCCGCCCGGGTGCCAGCTGCATATAGGAACGGCCGCCGCCCGCCGAACTGCTCGCCCCCAGCCCCGCGAAGATCTGCCGGGGCTGCGCGTTCACGGTGATGGTCACGCTGCCGATGTTGGTGGACGGTTGGACCGGCGCGGTGGCGGCCATCACGGACAATCCGGAGACGGCGGCCAGCATCAGCGCGCTCAGGGTGACGCGGGGGAGGGTGGTGTTCATGCGGTCTCAATCGGCGAGCTGCAGCCTGAGATCGTCCAGGTAGATGACGCCATCGGCGTCCTCGGGGGTGGTGATGCCGAGCCAGGTGAGCTCGGTGAAAGCCGGGCTGCCAAACTTGATCGTATGGGTGGTCTGGCTGGCGCGGTTGCTGATCGCGAGCGTGTAGGTGCCGGTGCTCTTGTCGCCCAAGGCGAAGCGCAGCTCGAAGCGCGTCCAGACGCCGGGCTCGATCTTGCACACGGCTTTTCCGTTGGCCTTCACCGCGCCGTCGCGGGAGATGGCGAGCGTGGGGCCGTTCTCCTCCGCGGTCGCACCGCGGCCGCGGAACCCGATCTGGAGTGCCGCGGGCTTCTGCGCGGGCGGCTGCACGGCGAAGGTGAAGGTGACCTGTCCCCGCTTCAGCGCGCGCGGGATGAACTGGAGGTAGGGATAGAAGGCCTTCGCCATGCCTTTTCGGTCCTTACACTTCAGGCATTTCGGGCCATGCGTGCCGGCGATTTCGCTCGTGACGGTAAAGCCCTCGCGCTTGGTCGCGCTGCCGCGGAACACGCCGGGCTCGTCGCCGTCCTTCATGAGGTTGCAGTTCAGGTCGAACGCATTCAGCCGCGCGAAGTCGTCCTCGGTCCAAACCGCCGTCGGCACACGCGGCGGATAGCGCTGCGGCAGCTCGTGCCACGCGGCGTCGCCGTAGAGCCCGGCCTTGCGGATCTCGGCGTCGATGGGCTTGAACCCGATCAGCCGGCACGCGGGCGCATCCGCCGCCAGCGTGAAGTCGAACGCGGCCGGGTTGCGGCAGCCGGGGTCGCCGACGACGGAGCCCTTGTCCTGCCCTTCCGCCTGCCACGCGGCAAAGCTCTTGCCCATGAAGGTCAGCGCGGTGTTGGGCGCCAGCGTGTAATACATGTTGCTCGCCAGCACGGGCGGCTTGGTGCCCGGCTGCCAGGGCCGCGTGAGGGCGACGGCGTTGCTCGAGACGTACACGTTGCGGACGGCCTCCATGTAGTTGGATTTCCACGTGTCGTTCAGCCCCCCTCGGCCGAGCAGGCCGTCGCGGGTGAAGGCGCCGAGGTTGTTGCGGAAGACGTTATCCATGCCCTTGTGCTGGAAATAGGCGAACCAGTCCACGTTATAAACCAGGTTGTCCTCGACCACGGCGCCGCGCGACTGCTCGTCGAGATAGATGCCCGCGAAGCCGGCGCCGCGCGGATAGGCGACGGTGTCATGAATCAGGTTGTGGTGGATGTGGGTGTCGAGCGGGCCGAACTGATAGACGCCCGCCGCGTCGGTCTGGCAGCGCAGGCCGAGGTGGTGGAGGTGGTTGTAGGCCACCACGGTGCCCGCGGAGTAGCGCTCCCCCTTCCAGTTCCAGCGCGCGTCCAGCCCGATGGCGGTGTAGTGCGTGTCGAAGATCTCGTTGTGCGTCAGCTGGGTCCGCGAGGCGAACCGATTGACGATGCCGTAGCAACCGTGCCAGATCGTGCCGAGCCGGTGGATGCAGGTGTTGTCGATGACGAGGTCGCTCACGGCGCACGCGCTCTCCCCGGCGGCGGCGGTCCCCGGCGCCGCCTTGAGCGTGCCGAGATCGGTGACGCCGAGCTGCAGCGCGCCGGCGCCGAGATCCCAGAAATGGCACTGCCGGACCGTGACCGCGCGGCAGCCGTCGGCCAGCTCCAGCGCATACTCGCCCAGCTGCGCCAGCTCGCACCGCTCGAACGTGGCGTGGCGCAGCCCGCGCGCGCTGAGGGCGCTGTCGAGATACATGTGCCCCTGCCGGTAGACCCCGTTGTAGCGGTCCATGTCGCCATCGAGGTGCCGGAACGACAGGTCGCGGAAGTTCAGGTGCTCGACGAACTTGCCCGCCGCCGGGTCGCCGGCGAACTCGACCATGCGCGACTTCATCAGCGGCGCGATCACCTCCGCCTGCGCCAGGTCCTCGCCGGGCAGGGGGAAATAATAGAGCGTGCCCGTGTGCCGGTTCAGATACCACTCGCCCGGCTCGTCCAGCGCCTCGAAGACATTGCTCAGGTAGTAGCGGAAATTGCGGTCCCAGAAATCCACCGCGCGGTTGTGGCTGCTGAAGAAGCGGACCACGCGCTTCTCCGCGTCGATCTCTTTGATCCGGTGGATAGTCGGCGTCCACGAGCACAGCAGCACCACGTCGATGTCCGTCGGGTTGGACCAGGCCGGATTGACGTCGCCGGGGAGATAGCGCAGCGCCTGCCGCGGATCGCCGCCCGGCTCGCGCCCCTCCGCCCGCAGCTCCTTGGCCCCGTAGTTCGGCTGGCGCGCCCGCATCCGCGACTGGCCGTTGACGAAGAGCGAGTGGAAGTTCCATTTTCCGTCGCGCGCCCGCGGCACGTCGAGCTGCCAGAACGGCTTGCCCGGCGTCTGCGTCCAGGTGCCCGTCAGCCGCACGCCGCCGCTCAGGATCGCGTGCTCGCCCGGGGCCGAGGCATACGTCACCGGCGCCCCCGGCGCGCCCGAATCGGCGGGCGTGAAGACGACCGGCTTGACGAGCGGATAGACCCCGCCGCGCAGCCACACGGTGACCGGCTCCGCGAGCGGGCCGGCCTGCTGCTGCGCGCGGATCGCGTCGCGGGCGCGCTCCAGCGTCGCGAACGGTTTGGCCGCAGTGCCGGGGTTGGCGTCGGCGCCGGCGGGCGCGACGTAGAATTCGGACGCCACCGCGGCGCCCGCGGCGAGCGCCAGCGCGCCCGCGAGCAGGGGACGGAAGAGTTTCGTTTGCATCCTGTTTCCTTTTAGCGCCGGACCTGGGCCACACAGCGCGCGCCGACCATAGCCCGAGGCCACCGTCGCGAACAAGCCAAAGCCGCGGATTTCACCGCAGCGGAAGAGGTCAGCGATCACCCTTCGACTCAGCTCAGGGCAGGGAGGTCAGCCGGAGGAAGTAGGATAAGATCACATCTCAGAAGTACAGATCACTGTAGTAAGTAACGGTGGAGGGAGAGAAGTGTTATCCACGCACGAGCACGGGTGGTCATGGAGGGTAGGGCGGGCGCGCCTGCGGTGAGCGTGTCGAATCGCCGCGCCCGCCGCCAGACCAACGAACCCAACCCCAACGGACGGCGCAAGGCAGCGATCCGAAGACAACAAAGGCGGGCGGCAACCGGAGCAGAACAGGCACCGCGATTTACGCCAAGCTCGCGAATTTCCGGCTGACCATCACCGCTCTCAAACTCAACGGGCCACCCGCATCGGCTGACGCTGGAATGTTGCGTTTTCCAAGGTCTGGAAAAAAGCGGGTTTCAGTTTCCAAACTTTGGAAACCCACCATGATTAGAGCCTCGGCGTAAGGGTTTCGCAAAAGCAAGCAGGCTGTGGCGCTGGCTTCAACGCTTGTTCTTGGGCGCAACGCCTTGCCCGCGCAATAACGGCGGCGTGACACGCCGCCCTCCAGCGTGGTGGGTGCCCTCCGCAGCGGAGGGCTGCGCCGGTTCGTGGTTATGGGCAAGCAGGCCGAGCAATCCTTGGGCAACGGTGCTCTTGAGGCACTTGGATATTGCTCGGAAGGTTGGGCCTCACGGGGGGGGTGTTCGAGGACGAGGACGACGGACGAGAACGAGGACGAGTCAGACAGGGCATGCACGGGGCGGCTGAGGGCTGGCAGCGGGAGCGGGCGTGGACCGCCATCTGGTGCAGGAAGGCATCGAGCAGGGCCTGCTGCTTGTCGGCGACGCGCCGTCGACGATCTTCGCGGCGTTCAGGCCAGCCATGTTTTGCTCCGTGCAGCCCCCGTCCAGCGGCGGCATATTTATGGTGCTTTTTCGCTTAAATGGTGTAAGTTTCGCACGCTTCTGATTGGCGGGATGGGCTATGGCTGCAAAAACAACAAAGACTAAGAAGAAAGAAATTCTGGTGCTCGGCGGCGGGCCGGCAGGGCTGATGGCCGCCATCGCGGCGGCGCGCCATGGCGCGAAGGTGACGCTTCTCGAGCGGATGCCGGAGCCGGGGCTGAAGCTTTGCGCCAGCGGCGGAGGCCGGAGCAACATCACCAACACGCTGGCGAACGAGGTCTTCATGGACAAGCTGGGCCGGCAAGGGCGTTTTGCCGAGCCGGCGCTCAGCGTGATGGGCTCGGTCCTGTTTCGCGAATTTCTCGCGTCCATCGGCGTGCCGACCCATGCGCCCGAGGGCGTGCGCGTCTATCCGGTCTGCGAGAACGCAACGCAGGTCCGGGACGCGCTGCAGGCCGAGGCCGTGCGCTGCAAGGTCAAGGTCATGACGAACATGCAGGTCGTCGAGCTGATCCGCACCGGCGACCGGGTGGGCGGCGTCAAATTGAGCAAGGGCAGCATGCTGGCGGACGCGGTGGTCATCGCGACGGGCAGCTGCGGCTATCCGGCGCTGGGTGGCAACGATTCCGGCTACGCGCTGGCGCGGTCGGTGGGGCATACGATGGCCCAGCTCGCGCCCGCCTTGGTGCCGATCATCACGCGCGAGCGTTGGCCGGGCGACCTGGCCGGGGTCTCGCTTTCGGATGTGCGGGTGTGGATCGAATTGCCCGGCCATTCCCGGGAAGGCCTGCGCGGCGACCTGCTCTTCACGCACAACGGCATCTCCGGGCCGGCGGTGCTCGATATGTCCGGCGCGATCGCCCGCTTGCTGACGAAACAATTTGCCGTGCCGCTGCGCTTGGACCTGCTGCCGAAGGAAACGGCGGCCGAGACGCTGCAGCGGTTCGACGAATGGCGGACACGTGCCGGCAAGAAAATGCTCGTCAACCTGCTCTCGGAGGATGTCGGGCTGCCGCATTCGTTCGCGCGGCAACTGCTCGCGCTCGCGGGCGCGGAGCCGGAGGTCATCGCCGCCGTGCTGCCGGGCACGATCCGCGACCAGCTCGTCGGCCTGCTGCATGGCCTGCTGCTGACCGCGCGCGACACCGAGGGCTTCAAGCGCGCGATGGTCGTGCGCGGCGGCATCGCCCTGCGCGACATCACCCCTGAGACGCTCGAAAGCGAGAAGCTCTGGGGTCTCTACTTCGCCGGCGAGGTGCTCGACATCGACGGGCCCTGCGGCGGCTTCAATCTCCAATGGGCCTTCGCCAGCGGCTGGCTGGCGGGCCTCGCCGCGGCTGGCGCGCTGCCGAAATGACGGTATGCTGGGCGGTGAGCTATGGCCGCCATTATCCAATGTGAACTGTGCCCGCGGGCCTGCGAGATCGCGCCCGGGGGCCGCGGCGATTGCCGGGTGCGCGTCAACCTCGACGGCCGGCTGCGCGCGGTGACCTACGGCTATCCGTGCACGCTGCACATCGATCCCATCGAAAAAAAGCCGGTCTTCCATTTCCTGCCGGGCACCCCGACGCTCTCGCTGGCGACGGTCGGCTGCAACCTGCACTGCAAGAACTGCCAGAACTGGGAAATTTCCCAGCGCAACCCGGAGGAGGTCACGGCCGCGGAGGCGCCGCCGGCACGCCTGGTCGAGCTGGCGCGGCAGAACCGCTGCCCGTCGCTCTCGTTCACCTACACCGATCCGGTGATCTATTACGAATACACGCTAGACACCTGCACGGCGGCGCGCGCGGCGGGGCTGAAGTCCATCCTCGTCACCGCCGGCTACATCAATCCGGCCCCGGCGCGCGAACTGTTCCGCGTGACGGACGTGGCGCGCATCGACCTGAAGGCGCTGAGCGATAAGTTCTACCGCGAGGTGTGCGATGCGACCCTGAAGCCGGTCCTCGACACCATCGTGCTGGCCCGGGAGCTGAAACTGCACGTCGAAATCGTCCACCTGATCGTCACGACGCTCAACGACAGCGACGCCGACCTGAAAAAACTTTGCGACTGGATCGTGCAGTATGCCGGCCGCGACGTGCCGCTGCATTTCTCGGCGTTCCACCCGCAGCACAAGCTGGCGCATCTGCCGCCGACGCCGGTGGAGACGCTGCGCCGCGCCCGCGACATCGCCCGCGCCGCCGGCCTGCATTTCGTTTACCTGGGCAACGTCCTTGAACCCGACGGCGCGAACACCGCTTGCCCCAAGTGCGGCAAGCTGCTCGTCAAGCGCACCGGCTTCAGCGTGCTGGAAAACCGGCTGCGCGACGGCAAATGTCCCGACTGTGGCACGGAGATCTACGGCGTATGGAGCTGAAACGCAGACATTTCATCGGCGCCTGCGGCGCCGCGCTGGCCGCGGCGGCGGCGGGCGGCTGGACGTGGTTCCGCAGGCAGCCGCCGGTGCGCTGGCTGGTCGCACTCCGGGGCGGCCGCTATCCCGGCCCCGTCCGGCCGCTGGACGAGCAGGACCTGAAAAAGCCGGGTCGGTGGCTGGGATAAATTTTTGAACAAAAGAAAACAAAGATAACCAAGTCGAAAATCTTTGTGCTCTTGGTTGTCTTTTGTTCAAATCTGTCCGGTGTTTCGTCTGGATGGATCGGTGGCGGATAATCTGGGCCAAAATGAAAATGACAAATGGATGGCTGTTGTTGTTGGGCGCGGGCCTGTTGTGCTCGTGCGGGGAGACTGACATGAAACCGAAAAAAGTGTTGCCGTCCGAGATCGCCGGCCGTTGGTACACCGCCGACAGCAACGCGCTGCGGCGCGAGCTGACCGGATACTTTACGGCCGCCCAGCCGGAGCCGCTGGCCAACGTCTGCGCGCTCATCCAGCCGCACGCCGGTTACCAATATTCCGGCACGGTCGCCGCCCATGGCGCCAAGCTGGTCCAGGGCCGGAAGTTCAGCCGCGTCATCGTGCTGGGGCCGAGCCACGGCATCCGGATGCCCGACGCCATCGCGGTGCCGGAGGGCACGCACCTGGCCACGCCGCTCGGCGAGCTGCCGCTCGATGTCGAAACGCTCGCCAAGCTGCGCAGCCAGCCGTTCGTCACCACCGCCGCCTTCGGCCACGGCGAGCACAGCGTCGAGATCCAGCTGCCGCTGCTGCAGCTGGCGCTGGGCGAGGTCAAGCTCGTGCCGATCGTCGTCGGCCAGCTCGACGAGCCCGCCACGCGGCGGATCGCCGGCGTGCTCAATACGCTCGTGGATGCGCAGACGCTCGTCGTCGCCAGCTCCGATTTCACGCACTTCGGTCCCAACTACGGCTACCAGCCGTTCCGCACGAACATCGAGGCCAACCTGAAGCAGCTCGACCTCGGCGCCTTTGAGGCCATCAAGGCCAAAGACCTGACCGCGTTCCGTGCGTATTGCGCACAGACCGGCGCGACGATCTGCGGCCACGACCCCATCGGCCTCCTGCTGGCGATGTTGCCCAAGAACGCCGCGGCGCACCTGGTGAAGTACGACACCTCCGGCCGCATCACCGGCGATTTCCAGAACTCCGTCAGCTATCTCTGCGCCGCCTTCACCGGCACGTGGGAGCCCGGCGCGACGCCGCAGGCGGAAGCGGCGGACCCGCTCAGCGCCGACGATAAGAAGGCGCTGCTCAAGCTCGCGCGCGGCATGATCGAGGCGCAGCTCAAGACCGGCAAGCAACCACAGCCCGAAGAGCTGGGCATCGCCGTCACGCCCGCGATGAAGAAACACATGGGCGCGTTTGTTACGCTGCACAAAGATGGCGACCTGCGGGGCTGCATCGGCGAAATCGAACCGCGTCGCCCGCTGGTGGACGTGGTGCGGGAGCGGGCGCTGAACTCCGCCTTTTCCGATACGCGCTTCACGCCCGTCGTCGCCGCGGAAATGCCGCGCATTCACATCGAGATCTCCGCGCTCACGCCGCCCGCGCCGGTGAACTCCTGGAAGGACATCGTCATCGGCAAACACGGCATGGTCTTGATCAAGCACGGCCGCTCCGCTGTTTTCCTGCCGCAGGTCGCGCCCGAGCAGGGCTGGGATTTGCCGACGACGCTGACGTACCTGTCGCAGAAAGCCGGCCTGCCGCCCGATGCCTGGAAGGAAGGCGCCAGCTACCTCGTCTTCGAAGCCATCGTCTTCCACGAGGAAAAGTGAACGGGTGCAGCAGCGCCCCGCGCTCTTCGCTTTTCTGCTGTGGTCCCGTGCTTGGGTCCAGTCTGAACCTGCGTGTTCCTACTGTATCGACGGCGCTCCGTCCGGCGCCCTGCCGTGATGTGGCAGTGCGTTCGGGCTTGTCAGGGGGCGCAGGATTTGTTTGGGTGCCGCGGCATCCTTAACACGCGGAGTCAACAGTATGGGCCAGGGCAAGAAAAAGCGCAGGTGTCCGGCGCTCGGTCGCGAGATCGCGTCGGCCGAGTGCGGCGCCAGCCGTAATACGCAGCTGGCGTGCCCGGCGGCGTGTCCCCACAATCCGTTCAGTCCGGACAACTATGTGCAGGCGCTGGCCATCGAGGATGGTTTGTCGCCCAAGGTGATGCGTCGCATGGCGGCTGAACTGGGGACGGCGTATCCGGTACCGTCGGGGCGCAAAGCGGAGGAACTGGACTTCTTCGTACGGTCGGTGCATGCGCGCTTCTTCGACCGTGATGTCACGGGACAAACTTTCGCCGAACAGTGGCAGGCCACGGGCTATGCCGGGCTGACCAATGATGAGCGCGTCCTTTTTGCCGGTCAGGCACAGCTGCGCGTGGTGCTGCTGGAGCTGCATCGCGTGGGAGCGGAGCAATGCGAGGGGCCAGACCTCCTCGACCCGGCGGCGGCGCCGCTGGTGGTCAGGGATCGCTCGCTGGCGGGCTTGGCGATGCGTTTTGTCGCCCTGTTGACCTGGGCCTATCCGCAGCCGCAGTACGTACGCCTGCACGGGATGGCCACCGTCATCCCGGACTGTCAGGGCTTGGTGCCGGAGGAGGTGGTCCGTGCCGTGGTGCGGCATCTGGGCGGGCCGGTCGCGATGCCGGCGCTGCGCCTCTGGTTGCAGACGAATTTTGCGTTGATGCATCGCGCGCTGCTCGCGCTCGAAGAGGGGTTGCGGCAGCGCATGTTCGCGCAGATGGCGGTCAGCTTCCATACGGCGGTCTATCGCTTGCGCACGCCGGCGGCGGAACTGGCGCGCCGGCTCGCCGCGCTGCCAGCCCTGGTGCCGGAAGCTGTGAGCCCGGAAGAACGCAAGGAAGGCTATATCCAAGGCTGGGTTTGGTTGGACGAAAAGACGGACACGCCTGCGGAACTGCAGCCCGGTACACCCACCTTGGGCAACGTGGCCTTGGGGCCGGAACATCTTTGCCTGAAGGGCGGCATGGGGCAACGCTTTGCGCAGTTGCGCGCCGCGTTCGAAAGGGCGTTCGGATCCGATGTCGAACTGGCGGGCGAACGCACGGACGATGTCTCGCGCCAGTTGGTCCAGAAACAAGCGCCCAAATTTGATGCCGCCTTGGTGCCGCCCGAGCTGTTGGAGTGTGCTCCGCAATACAAAATGAACGTGTCGTTGGTCAAACTGCCCGAACAGGGCAGCAAAGACCCACGCGAACTGGAACTGCAGATGACGCGCACCATGGTCAGCACCTATGCCGATCAGGCGGTGCCGGCCTTGGACGGGCGCACCCCGCGCGAAGCCGCGCTGGATCCGCGGTTGCGGCCCAAGCTTGTCGCCTTGATGAAACGCCTCGTGCGGCACCATGACCAGACTTGTCGCCGCCTGGGCGTGGCTGTGGACATCAACGGGCTGCTGCGCGACCTCGGCCTGACGGAACTGGATTTTCCGCCGCCGCCCCGCGCGCCGGCGCCGGACTCTGGGTTGGACGAGGCCTTTGAGGAAGCGCAGGAAGACTTCGCTCCAGATTGGGAAGACGCCGTACGGTCGCCCGCGCCGCCGTTGCCGGCCGCGCCGTTGACGGACGAGGACATCAACGCACGTGTTGAACAGGCACTCGACGCGCTGCCCGATCCTATCGACATGATCGACGCATGCGACGCAGCCTCCGAGGGCTTGATCGAGTATGCTGAAGCTTTTGCTGAGAGGTGGCATGAACAAGAGCGCCAGACGCTGCTGATGTGCATCGCCACGGTCTGGTTTTTGTTCTTTCCTCCGGCCTATTACCCACCGCCGCTGGAGCTGGACTTGCTGGAAGAGGCTGTTACGAAGAATCTGGACCGACTGCACGCGCTGGCGGATACGACTGATTCGTCTGTGGTCACTTTGCTGCATTGCGCTACGCAGCCGGCCGTTTTTGCCACTGTTGCGGGGTTGCTTGTCGGCACGGATAGCAACACGAAGAAGCTGGGGCTTGAACGGCAGTGGGCCCGGTTGGAAGGGTTGGTCTTTCTCCGCACGCTGGTCGACGTCTTGGATTCCTTGGCACGTTGAGGCTGGCGCCAGCCAAGCCTTGGCTGCGCTGGAGCTTTGCGAGCAGCCCGTTCTGCCGCTGCGCAAACCGCCTGACTGTGCGTTTTCGCGGGAACGTCTTCCGGGTCGCAGGGGCGCTCGCACCTGCAGTTTTCCGGCGTGCTTGGAAACATACTAGGCGAGCGGCTATACTCCCGCCGATGTTATCTGAACGGCACCAGCGGTGGGCGCAGCGGGGCGGGTTGTGCGCGCTCGGTTTTTTTGCGCTCGTGGCGCAGACGCTGCTCTTCCGCGCGTTCCTGACCGCGTTCGAGGGCCACGAGTTTGCGCTCGGCCTGTTCTTCAGCTCGTGGCTGGCCTGGCTGGCGTTCGGCGCGCTGCTCGGCCGCGGTCGGGGGGCTTGGCTCGAGGCTCTGGCCAAACGCCTGCCGCTCGGCCTGCTGCTCTACCTGCCGGCGTTCCTGCTCCAGCACTGGCTGCTCCTCCACGCGCGCGGTCTGACCGGCGTCGCCGCCTACGAGACCTTCCCGTGGCTGCCGCTGCTTGGCCTTGGCGCGCTGGCCAACGCGCCGGTCAGCCTGGTCACCGGCTTCCTCTTCACGCTCGCCTGCCGCGCGCCGGGGCTGGCAGTCGCGCGGGTCTACGTCTGGGAGGCGCTGGGCAGCGCCGCGGGCGGGGCCGGCGTCACGCTCTGGCTGGCGGCGGGCTACACCGAGGAAGGCGCGTTCCTGGTGGCCGCCGCGCTCCTGCTGGCGCTGGCGGCCCTGCAGGCGACCGCGGGCTGGCGCCCGGTGCTCGCCATCGCGGCCGCCGTGCTGGCGGCGCTGGTCTGGCAGGGCCTCGGTGCGGACTGGCAGCGCGCCAACGACCTCGCGCGCTGGACGCGGCTGATGCCCGCGGAGGAATTTCGCGGCGCGTTTGTGACGCCGCAGGCGCGCTATCTCCACGGCACTGCCCGCGGCCAGTATATCTTCACCTCCGGCACCGGCGTGGTGGAGACGTTCCCCAACGACGAGCCCGCCGCGCAGCGCGTCGCACTGTTGCTCGCGCAGAAATCCGCGGCGCGGCGCGTGCTGCTCATCGGGCCCGACAGCCTCGCGCTGGCCCGCCGGCTGCTGCTCGTGCCGCAGATCGACCGCGTCGTCTGGCTGCACCCGGATCCGGCCTATCCGTTGCGCGCGCTCGCCAAGCTGCCGGACCAGCTGCTGCCCGATCCCACGCGCTTTGTGGCCCCCGCCGAGGACATCCGCGCGTATCTGCGCCAGCATGACGAAACATTCGACGCCGTGCTCTTGAACCTGCCCGACGCCACCACGCTGGTCGCCAACCGCTATCTGACGCGCGAGTTTTTCCAGCTGCTCAAGACGCGGCTGGGGGACAAGGGTGTCGTCGCTGTGCGCCTCACCGGCGGCGAGAACTTCCTCGGCCACGAACTCGTCGCGCTCGGCGCCTCGATGTTGGCCACGGTCAACTCGGTCTTCCCGCGGCTCGCGCTCAAGCCGGGCGACGAGAGCTGGCTGTTTGCCTCCACCGCCGGCGTCCTGACCGAGGATGCGCTGGAGCTCGGCTGGCGCTGGCACGCGATCCCCGGCACCAAAGATCTGTATCCGGTGGAGGGCATCTACGCGGCGATGCCGGCCGATCGCATCCAGTTCCAATGGCGCGCCTACCGCCGCGCCATCGAGCAGTCCGCCGATCCGCGCACGCAAAAACCGATGTTCTGCGCGGGGCTGCCGGCCTTCTTTTCCACACCGGAGCTGCACCCGCTGGTCAACACCGACCAGCGGCCGCTGGCGCTGCTGTTCAATTTGCTGCTGTTGGCCAAGGCGCAGGGCTGGACGTTGCCGGAGCAGTTTCTGAGCGGCGTTGTGCGCCAGTGGCTTGCGCCGGCGCTGTTCGGCGCGCTGGCGATCTATGCGCTGCTGCGCCATGTCTTTGTCCGGCGCACGCGCCGCAACCGGCTCGGCGGCGCGGCGGAAAGCTGCGTGTCGACGAAGCTCGACCAGTTCATGCTGCTGTTCACGACCGGCTTCGTCGGGATGGCCGCGAGCCTGCTGCTGATGGCGCTCTACCAGCTCCGCTTCGGCGCGCTCTTCCTGCACGTCGGCCTGATCGGCGCGCTGTTCATGCTCGGCCTGACGCTGGGCGGGCAGGGCGGCGCGGCGCTGGCCGCGCGCTGGCCGGGCAGCCAACGCGTGCTGCTCGGCCTGACCATGCTCGCGCATCTCGGGCTGCTGGCCGTCATCGGTTGCGCCACGGAGCAGCTCGGCGCGCCGGCCTTCTGGGCGCTGTTCCTCGTCGCCGGCTGTTTCCAGGGTCTCTATGTCCCGCTGGCCCTCGTGCGCCTGCAAGGGGAGGGCGCGAGCGCCACCGCGGCCGGCGCGGCGGTCGCGGCGTTCGATAACCTCGGCGGCGCGCTCGGCGGGCTGCTGGCCGGGGTGCTGCTGTTGCCGGTGCTTGGCAGTTTTGGCACCCTCTTGATCCTGGCCGGCTTCGTGGTCGTCAACCTGCTCGCCAAGAAACGCTGGCCCGCCGCCTGGACGCGCGCGGAGCGCGGCGACTTCGCCGACCGCTGGGCGCGGCGCCTCGGCTACGTCCTGGTCGGGGCGCTGCTCTGGCTGTTTGCCGCCTCGTGGTATGCCCGCCACCTGCAGGAGCTGCGCGCGCGGCTCACCGCCGTCGAGGCGCCGGAGCTGGTCGAGCTCGCGCGCGAGCTGCAGCCGGAGGCGGAGATCACCAAGGAATTCATCACCGCCCCCGACGGGCGGACGCAGACCTACCTGAAGCTGCAGCACGGCACGCGCACCTTCTTCCTGATCGGCTCCGAGGCGCTGACGCCGCCGGTCAGCGGCTTTGGCGGGCCGATGAAGCTCGCGCTGCTGCTGGGCGGCGACGGCACGCTCGTGGACTTCCGCCTCGTCCAGCATTCCGAGACGTCGTCCTATCTGCGCCGCAGCACGCGCTGGCTGGCGAGCCTCAAGAACCGGCCGCTCGCCGTCGCCGAGCCGCTGCCGCAGGTCGATGGCGTCAGCGGCGCGACCTACACGTCCTACGCCGTGCTCCAGACGCTGCGCGAGGCCGGGCCGGTGATCGCGGAAAAAATTCTGCACCAGGAAATGACGCAGCGCGCGGCGGCGCGCGCGCGCCCGGCGACGTGGCGCGACTATCTGTTCCTGGTGGTCATGCTGCTGCCGCTCGGCCTGCGCTGGCTGCCGCCGCGCCCGCTGCGGGTCGCGCGCTGGGCGTGGCTCGTGATGCTGGTGAGCGTGGTGGGCTACGCGCTGAACGCGCAGTTTTCGACGCACGAAATTTCATCCCTGGCGCGCGGCACGTGGCCGGCGCTGGCGCTGACGCTGCCCTTCCTCCGCATCGTGGGCGTGCCGGTGCTGGTCGCGCTGGTCGGCAACTATTACTGCGGCTGGCTCTGCCCGTTCGGCGCGGCGCAGGAGCTGGCGGGGGCATTTTGGCCGCGCCGTTGGCGGCTGAATCCGCGCAAGCAGGTCTGGCGCTGGACGCGCTGGCTCAAGGTCGGGCTGCTCGGCGCGGTGCTGGTCGCCGTCGTGCTCGGCGTCCACGAGCGCGTGCTGCGCGCCGATGTGCTGATGACGTTCTTCAGCGGCTTCGCCGAACGCCCGGTTTTCCTGTTCGCGTGCGGGGTGCTCGTGCTGTCGGTCTTCAGCGGACGCTTCTGGTGCCGGAACCTGTGTCCGACCGGCGCGTTCCTGGGCTGGCTCGGCTCCTGGCGGCCGCTCTACCACGCCGTGCCTTTCATCAAGCCCGCCAGCTGCATCTATGGCGTCCGGCGCTACGATGACCTCGACTGCCTGCAGTGCGACAACTGCCGGAAGGCGGGCGCCCAGGCCGTGGAAGAACCTGCGACGCCGCGCATCACGGCGCGCGAGTTGGGCTATGTGGCCGCCGCGCTGCTGGCGGCGGTGTTGCTGGTGCGCCTGGCCCTCGCGCCGCCGGCGGAAGTTTCCAAAGATGGGAAGGCGGCCACGGCCGAGGTTCCCAGCATTGGACAAACCAACGCGGCCGGTGCCGCCGTCCCGGACAAGCCGACCCCGCGGCCGCCGCCGCGCACCGAGCCCGCGGCGGTGACGGAGAAGATCCGGGAGCAGATCCAGAAGAAGAACCTTTCCGAGCACGAGGCGAAATACTACAAAGTGCGCGACACCGAGCCCAAGCAAGAAAGCGAAGGAGCGGAGTGAGGGAGTGGCGGAGCGACAAATATTTTTGCGCGAAGGATGTATCTATGAACTGGGTTGTTCTTGCTGATGAGGTTCTTGCCGGCCGCGCGGTGACGCGGGCCGAGGCGCTGGCGATGCTCAACGCGCCGGACGATGACCTGCTCGTGCTGCTCGATGCGGCGTTCCGCGTCCGGCGGCGCTATTTCGGGCGGCAGGTCAATCTGCACGTCATCCGCAATGCGCAGAGCGGCAACTGCACCGAGGACTGCTCCTACTGCAGCCAGTCGGCCCGGTCGACGGCGGAGATCGAGCGCCACGCGATGGAATCGGCCGAGGCACTCGTCGTCGGCGCACGGGAGGCGGCGGAGGTCGGCGCGGTCAAGTATTGCATGGTGACCAGCGGGCGGCGGCCCTCGGAGCAGGTGCTGGCTGCGGTCTGCACGGCGGCGGGCGCGATCGCGGCAGGCCTGAAGATCCGGCTGTGCGTCTCGCTCGGCTCGCTGACCGACGAGCAGGCGCAGCGGCTCAAGGCGGCGGGCGTCACGCGCTACAACCACAACCTCGAATCCTCGCGGCGCTATTTCCCGGAGATTTGCACGACGCACACCTGGGACGAGCGCGTCGCCACCATCCGGCGCGCGCGGGCCGCGGGCCTGGAGGCGTGCTGTGGCGGCATCATCGGCATGGGCGAGACGCTGGAGGACCGCGCCGACCTGGCGCTCGCGCTGCGCGACCTGGAGGTCGAGGCGATCCCGGTGAACCTGTTCAACCCGCGGGCCGGCACACCGCTGGCCGACCGCCCGGTGCTGGGCGCGCGTGAGGCGCTCAAGGCGCTGGCGATGTTCCGGCTGGTCAATCCCAAGGCCGAGCTGCGCGCGGCCGGTGGCCGCGAGGCGATCCTCGGCGTGCTCCAGCCGCTCGCCTTGTATGCGGTGAACTCGATTTTCACGCAGGGCTATCTGACCACGGCAGGGCAGGGGACCAGCCGCGATCTGGACATGCTCACGCAAGCGGGGTTCGAGATGGGCGTGGTCGAAGGCTGACGACTGACCTCTGCTGCCTTGCTGGGTTCGGCAATTAGCGGCCCAAGATCACATCAATTCCATTCAGGATCGCATCCAACTGGCGTGACCCCACCTTGCCTACGCATTCCGTCAACTGGCTCCGGTCTAAAGCAACAATCTGAGAAACATTCGCCACGGAGTCGTTCTGAAGTCCCGTGAGTTCCGCCTTTAGCAACACATTCCCGGGCGCGCTCGCCCACTGGGTGTTCCTTGTGAGAGGAATACACACCACCGTTGCTATCCGGCTGCGGTTTACGGCATCACCCTGAACGACGATGACCGGGCGCCGATACCCCGGCTCCGAACCGATGGGCTCGCCGATGTCCGCCCACCATACTTCGCCTTGGCTGATCACCATCGCTCGCGCCTCAAGACTTGGTTGGCCGCCGTTCGCGTGAACGCTTCGACCCCGGCCCCCACCTGGTCTATAACCTCATTCATGCCTGCTGTAATTCTATTATCATCGTGCTGGGCAACGAATTGAGCCAAAGCTCTGGCGTACAGCTGGCTGCGTGATGTTTTCAGCCTGCGCGCCAGGCGCTCGCCTTCGCCAAACACATCATCAGGTATGGATACGGCTGCTTTCATACCGGAAGTATCACCGCGTCTATCCCCCTTGTCAAGCTCGCGGACAGCAGCCGAAACTCTGCTTCAGCTTGTTGTAGGCCCGGTCACCGACCGGGCGCTGCCGAACGCGCATCCCACCCCGCCATGCTTGCGGTTCAGTATCAGCTTTGGCAACATCCGCCCATGGCCGACCGCATAACTCCGATCCGCAAGACCCCAGCCGAGATCCTCGCCGATCTCTTGGCAGGGCATGACGCGGCCCGGTTGGGCGGCGCGGAGAAGGGCCGGAAGTACCTGCTGAATTTCGTCGGGCGGGCCAACTCGATCCCCAACGCCGTGAAGTTTTTCCTCTTTGACCTGCTTGCCGAGGACGCCTTCCAATGCGGCGACAGCGAAGCCTGTCGGGACGCCGTGGCCAAGGCGTCCGGCTACCTGCCGGTCGCGCAGGAGGAGGCGTCCCAAGGCTTTCGCGCCTACAGCCATTCGATCCGCTTGTTCGAAAGGGGGATCGCACTGGCCATCGACGAAGGGGAATTCGAGCAGGCGTTGTCCCTGTGCGCCCGGGCCATAGCCCTCGGCCTGGGCAAGGCCTACGAGGCCAAGCGGGCCTCGATCGAACGGATGATGTAGCCTGGGGCGGCTGTTACTCTCGGAACAGGCCCGTGAGGGTCACTTCCGCCAGCGCCAGATGTAAGCAGGCGTGTTGGGCGGCTTGAGTGGCCGCTTAGGCTCGGGCGGTTTTGGCGGGGGAGATCTCGATGTGCGCAGCGACGTGGGGCGCGGCAGGGCGGCTCCACTCAGGATGGGCGCATGGCGACCGTTCGCTATACTATCAAAGAAACGGAGGTCGCAGCGGGGAGGCTGCGAACGTCACGAGTCACCGGCCTTTGGCCCGCGCTCTGACGCACTTTCTACATCTGTTTGCCGTCGCGGGACACGCGTACGAGTGGACTCGATGGTTCGGCTACCTTCTCTAATGCGTCAGTGAAGAATGCTAGCGCAATGACCATCCCTGACATCGCGACGCTGATGTCGTCAAGAGTATCGGGGATCGCATGCGCGACCGTCGGCCCCGTGAGCGTCATGACCAGGATGCCCAGAACTGATGTGACCAAGTATACCCACGCTGCCCACTTGCGCCCTGCGAAGAGACCCACAGATGCGACGACCATACTGATTATGAGAGGGAAGCATGCAACTAGCATGACATTATCTTCGACGCCAAGCGGGGTCTCCGCCTCCTGTGCCAGCCATGCCTGCAAGGGTTGCGGGAGATGAGCTTCCAACGCAAAAGAGGCTAGTACTCCGGCGACTATGCAAATCCATTCCGTTGCGAGGCAGTAGTTGAGAACTGTCTTGTGCTTCATAGTCATCTCTTAGGCCGAACGTCGAGCGTGACCCTCGGTTCACCCGCCGTCCGCGGCGGGTGAACCGTAGTGGTCCACGCTCTTGTTGGCAGTCTGCTTGGTTCCTGGCTTACGTTGCCTTCTTATCACGCAACATCCGCCGCACAGTGGCCACGGCCTTTTCGGCCTGCGATGTGGGCATCTTTCCGCCTTTCGTGCTCTTCAACCCAAGCAACCCTTCGTCCTGAATGAAGACTTCGACTGACGTTCCTCCTGACGTTGTGAGGCGGAACATCTCGGAATTCTTCAATTGAATACGTTCCACCTTCTTCTTCCCGACCACAACGTCTTTCGACGTTGTGTCTGTTTTTGTTGATACAGAAACAACATCCTTGTAGAAATACTCATCCGTTGTTTCCTGCAAGCAGTTGCCGGTGAAGCGGTCATAGGCGCATTGATAACTGACTAGTTGGTGCGCGCCGAAATTGAGAACACTCAGGTCAATGGGATTATAGCGAATATTCCCATCTTTCCCTGTCTTGATCTGGAATGGCACACCCCCCGTATTGACAACGCGTGGTCCCCACACCGCGACTGGTTCTGCAACCGCATCTGCTTTGTCAAACCCCACCTTTTGTAGTGCCCTGGCGTCTAGAACGCGAAGTTCTTCTTGAAGCCATTCGTCCATTTCCTGATCGGTTGGACGACCAGTGAAGTAGAAGTACAACCCGACTCCGCCGATAATCAACGGTATGAGGCCGATGCCCTTCACCGCGACCAACAATATGCCGATGACGATAAAGGCAATTGTCCACGTCGGGAACGGGTTGAAGTATTTCGCAATCTTGCTTCTGTTTATCTCTGACATAGGTGACTCCTTTTGGTTGGTTGTTTCACTCACGCACTAAACACACACGCCTCATCCACACGCACACATCGACGCATCATTTGAAGTTCTGTTTCGTTGACCTCCTTCCCCTGAATGTCAGCCCTAAGATCCGTTGCGGATGGTGGATTCACTCTCATTCCGTTGCCTTCAAAGTAGTCTTCCTTCAGTAGGACAAGAAGAAGTTTAGCGGTTGTCAAATCCGGACTGAGTTGAACAGCCGTGTTGATGTAGGTCTCAATCTGTCGAACGTCGCCAAGTGGCAATGTCATAAGGCGCCGACCACCGATGTTTGCAAGCGCCCAATAAAAATAGGATTGTGGCACTTCGGGGGCAAGGTCGATGACCTTCTCAAAGCATTTGATCGCCAGCGGCCACATGCCAAGGTGAAGATACGTAATTCCGAGACCAAGGTGCGCTTCGGCACTCCCTTGGTCTTGCTGTGCAAGGGCCTTGTAGTGCTTCAGGTACTTGCCGACGCCATTCTGATCCAGTTTGCCCAGATAGGCGACGCTGGTAATGAAGAACTCTGCTTTGCAATATCCGCACGCGCGGACCGATGGACTGGCAGGTGCCCCACACTGCGGACATTCCGTCACTTGCATGCACTACCTCCTGATTGCTTTCGAGGAAAGCGTCTTGGTTTCAGTCTTCAATGAGTCAATGCTACCAATACAATTCACAACTGCGTCACTCGTAGGATCAGTAGACTCATGGAGTGTCTGACAACTCGTTTGGATGCCATGGACGAGCGTGCGGTAAAGGGCGTCATCGGCGAGTATCGTCGTTTGTGGCAAACTGTATCTGATGGTCTCGCGAAGCGATTTCAATGATTTCATACACCTAGTCCAATTCTCATGCTCCGATTGTGCCGCAAGTCTGGACTCCTCGGCGGATAAGAGATCGCAGAGGTCGGCGGGAGAGGCAATACCCTCGAATGATGTCTGAACGCCCAATCCAGCATGACTTCGTGCAAGATTGAGGAAGACCAAGACAAGGGCGGATGCTCCGGCGAGACCGAGTTGAATGAACAAATGAGTTCGGGACGCTGCCTCGCCCGGCGGCATTGCGGCCTGAAGCAGCATGGTTGCAAAACTCAAAACGGCATAGATGATAATGACGAGCATGAGTGAAGGCGCGATGCCTCCAGTCTCTCGGTGTTTCGCTTTGCGTCGGGCCGATAGAGTGAAGTAACTGGCACTCGCACCCCAAACCAATCCGCTGAGGAAGATCGTCCAAAGCACTCGCGGCCAGAAAAGGTCCGTTCGCACTCCACTCGGCACAATGACCATGGCCATTGCAACAATTATCAGTGCCGAGAGAACGAATCCCGCTACAACGGACAAGGTGATGCTGTGTTCTGATTTCATATCGCCTCACATTCTGGACAGGATATCCGCCTTCTTCTTGTCGAAGTCGTCCTGCGAAATCAATCCCCCATCAAGCATTTGCTTGAGTTTCTGGAGTTTCACCATGGGATCATCGGGGGAAGGTTGCTGTGGTTGCACATTCATGGCCTGTCCAACCTGTTGACCGATAGGCACACCAGCTCCGAGTCCCGCGCCGAGGCCGAGACCTGCCCCGAGAAGAGCGCCGGCTGCGCCACCCTCGTTTCCAGCAGCCTTTTCTAGGGTATCGAATGTGCGCATGGTTGTGTAGGCTTGGCCCACTTTCGCCTGACTGATCTGCTCGATCTCCATCCGTTTGCCGAGTATTTCCTGAAACTTCTGCTGTTCCTCCGGTGGGATGCTGATACGTTCCACGTTGAAGTTGACGATTTCGATTCCGAAACGTGAGAACTCCGGGCCTATGGTCTTGCCAACAAAACTGGACAACTCATTGATGCGGGCACTCACCTGAAAGACAGAGACGTTCTTTTCAACGAAATATTTCGCGAGGGCATCGGAGAGTCTCTGCACAATCTCTCCGGCAAAATAGTCCTCGATACGGTCCGTCTCGGTCGTTTGGAGTGTTCCGACAATCTGTGCGACAAAACTTCGGGAGTCGTCAATGCGTAAACCCCATTGTCCGAAGGAGCGGACGCTGACGGGAAAGTTGTAGAGTGGGTCGATGATCTGAATTGGCCCCTTGGTGCCCCATTTCAAACCTCGCTTGACGATCTTGTTCACGTACCACACCTCGGCAGTGAACGGGGTTTTCCCGCCGAAGGGTAGGTTGATCAACTTGCATAGGAGTGGCAGGTTGCCGGTTGAGAGCGTATGCGTACCTGGACCAAATACGTCGGCGACTTGGCCACCCTTGACGAAGACCGCCTCTTGGCTCTGGTTGACGATGAGTTGCGTCCCAAGGCGGAGTTCTTCGCCGGGGAACTTCCATACGAGTACGGTGTCCGAAGGGGCGTCGTATTTCAGTCTGTCAATTAGGGCCATGATCTACCTCCTTTACCGACGCACTGCGCATCGGCTGTTCTTCGCT
>CAIWHP010000025.1 GCA_903912445.1 uncultured Lentisphaerota bacterium | reverse complement strand
GAACAGGTACTGCACGAACCCGCCGCCGAGCGCGACCGGGCAGTTGCTGCTGCCGACCGTGGTGGCGTACGACGCCGTCAGGTCGATCTCGCTGAAGTCGCGCTTGTTGTCCTGCGCGTACCCCGCATAGGAGTTGTTGAGGTTGAAGTTCGCCCAGGCGTTCAGCGCGAACCCGCTCTTCGAGACCGTCAGGCTGGGCTCGACCACGGGCTTGTCGTTGAGCACCTGTCCGCGCCAGACGTAGGCGGAAAGGACGGGCACATCGAGCGTCGCGGCCACCTTGGCCTCCTCGGCGCGAGCGAGGCCCGCTGCGGCGCCGGTCACCAGGAGCGTTGCGGCCATCATTTTGAACTTATTCATGTTTTCCTGCTTTCTTGTTCTATTCGCTTTTATTGTTTTAAGCGGGCCGGCCGGGACGCGGCCGGCCCGCGGATGCTTCAGCCGACGGCGGGACCCCCGGTCTCGCCGGTCCGGATACGGACCGTTTCCTCGAGGTTCAGCACGAAGATCTTCCCGTCGCCGACCTGCCCCGTCCGCCCGCCCTGGATGATGGCCTCCAGCGCGGGTTTGACGTAGGCGTCGTTGACGGCGATCTCGAGCTTGATCTTCTTGAGGAGCGTGCCCGCCTCCTTGTGGCTGCGGTACACCTCGGCGATGCCCTTCTGGCGGCCGCGCCCCATGACGCTGGTCACGGTGACGAGGTGGATTTCCTTCTCCTCCAGCCGTTGCATGACCTCTTCGAGGCGGTCGGGCTGGACGATGGCGATGATGTATTTCATGTTGATCTCCTAGAGTTCAGGGCTGGTTCAGTCCAACACCGTGTAAGCGGTTTCGCGGTGGTCGGTCAGGTCGAGGCCGATCTTCTCGGCTTGCGGCTCGGCGCGCAGACCCATGACGAGGTCCACGAGCTTCAGCAGCACGAAGGTGACCACCAGGGAGTAGACGATCGTGATGCCGACCGCCTTGAGCTGGATCAGCAGCTGGGCCGGGTTGCCATAGAAGAGGCCGTCCGCGCCGGCGCTGTTGACCGCCTTGGTCGCCCACAGGCCCGTGGCGATCGCGCCCCAGGTGCCGCCGATGCCATGCACGCCGAACGCGTCGAGCGTATCGTCGTAGCCGAGCTTCGGCTTGATGATGGTCACGAAGATCCACGGCAGGATGCCCGCGCCGACGCCGATGGCGATCGCGCCCATGGTCGTGACGAAGCCCGAGGCCGGGGTGATGGCGACCAGGCCGCCGACGGCGCCCGAGATGACGCCCAGCACCGTCGGACGCTTGTTGAAGAACCAGTCCATCAGCGCCCAGGTCAGGCCCGCGGCCGCGGTGGCCACGTGGGTGACGACGAACGCGCTGGTGGCCAGGCCGCCGGCGCCGAGCGCGCTGCCCGCGTTGAAGCCGAACCAGCCGACCCAGAGCAAGCCGGCGCCGAGCACGGCGAACGGCAGGTTGTGCGGCGGGCTCATGCGGTCGGGATAGCCAATGCGCTTGCCCAGCACCAGGGCCGCGACCAGCGCCGCGACGCCGGCGTTGATATGGACGACCGTGCCGCCGGCGAAGTCGAGCGCGCCCATCGCGCCGAGGAAGCCGCCCTTGCCCCAGACCCAGTGGGCCACGGGATCATAGACGAGCGTGGTCCAGAGGAGGGCAAACACCAGGAACGCGGCGAACTTCATGCGCTCCGCAAACGCGCCGATGATGAGGGCCGGCGTGATCACGGCGAACATCATCTGGAAAATCATGAACGATTGGTGCGGGATCGTGCTGGCGTAGGAGCTGCCCACGACCGGATCCCAGTGCGGCGTATCGATGCTCACGCCGTTGAGCCCGATCCAGCTCAGGTCGCCGATGAAGTGCTTGATGTCCGGCCCGAACGAGAGGCTGTAGCCGAACAGCACCCATTGCAGGCTGATGACGCAGGCCAGGATGAAGCACTGCATCAGCACGCTCAGCACGTTTTTCCGGCGGACCAGGCCGCCGTAGAAAAACGCCAGCGCGGGGATCGTCATCAGCAGCACCAGCGCGGAGCTGATCAACACCCAGGCGTTGTCGCCGGAGTTGACGTCCTTCGCGGTGGGCGGCACCGGCGGCGGGGTCGCGGCCGGGGCATTCGTGGCGGCCGCCGCTGGCGCGGCCACGAGGGCGGCGTCGGGCGCGTTCGCGGTGGCGGCCGGGGCCTGCGCAAACGCGCTCCCCGCCACCAACGTCGTCAGCGCCACGGCCAGCGCCAGTTTCCAGAACCGGGTCATCTTCATGGTATGTGTCCTTATGTTTTTGCCGGCGCCGCGTGGTTCCGCGCCGCGTCCGGCTGTTGTTCCGCGCCCGGTGTTTTGCGAGCGGCCGCGCGACCATCGCGCGGCGATGAGGGAATAGCAGAGGATATGCCAACACCGGCCAACCGG
>CAIWHP010000024.1 GCA_903912445.1 uncultured Lentisphaerota bacterium | reverse complement strand
GGCGCGGCTGGATCCGGCCGGGTGGCGTCGCGTTCGACCTCAACGCCGCGCGGGTCGCGGAGCTGCAGCGGCGGCTGGACGCGGCCGCGCGCGACACCGCCGGTGCGCTCGACCTGCTGTTCGATACTCCGTCGGTGCTGGCGCGCTTCGAGAACACGGGCGTGGTGCAGGCGGAGGATGCGCTGGCGCTCGGCCTCTGCGGCGTTGCGGCGCGCGCGTGCGGACTGGAGCAGGACGCGCGGCAGGATTTTCCGTCGGGCATCTACCGCTTCGCGCATCTGCCGCCGCCGGCGTGGCCCACGGGCGATGTCTTCGCGCGCGCCTACGTGCGGCGGCTGGAGGTCGAGCGCTCGGTGGCGTTCATCCGCGAGCAGCTCGCGGCGCTGCCGGAAGGCGCCTGCCTCGCGCCGCTGGACGCGCTGCCCGGGGAGCGGCTCGCGGTCGCGTGTGTCGAAGGCTGGCGCGGCCTGATCTGCCATGTCGCGCGCACCGATGCGGACGGGCGCTTCGCCGGTTACAAGGTGGTGGACCCTTCGTTCCGTAACTGGCCGGGCCTCGCGCTCGCGCTGCGCAACGGCGAGATCTCCGACTTCCCGCTCTGCAACAAGAGCTTCAACCTTTCCTACTGCGGGTTTGATTTATGAGCACCGCACTCTTTGAACGCCTGCGGCAAGGTTTCCGGACGGGGGACTTTCCGGCGGAGGCGCCGGCCCTGCCGGACCGCTTCCAGGGCAGGCCCAAGCTCGATGCCACCGCCTGCTGCGGCAGTTGCGCCGATTGCGTGGGCGCTTGCCCCGTCGGCGCGCTGACGCACGACGCGCAGCACGGCCTGCAGCTGGACACGGGGCGGTGCCTGTTCTGCGGCGCGTGCGCGCAGGCCTGCGCGGCCGGCGCGATCACTTTCACGCGCGATCACCGGCTCGCGGCGCGGCAGCGCGAGGCGCTCGTCATCGGCAGCGCGTGGGCCAAGGAGCGCGACCTGCTCGACCGGCGCATCCAAGGCCTGTTCGGCCGCTCGCTGCGCCTGCGGCAGGTCAGCGCCGGCGGCTGCAACGCTTGCGAGGCCGATGCCCATGTCCTCAACACGCTCGTTTTCGACCTCGGTCGCTTCGGCATCCAGTTCGTCGCCTCGCCGCGCCACGCCGATGGCCTGCTCGTCACCGGCCCCGTGAGCCAGCATATGCGCTCGGCGCTTTTGAAAACCTACGAAGCCGTGCCCGCGCCCAAAATTGTCATCGCCAGTGGCGCCTGCGCGATTGCCGGCGGCCCCTATCGCGGGCATCCTGAAACCTGCGATGGCGTCGGCGCTCTCCTGCCGGTGGATTTGTTTGTGCCGGGCTGCCCGCCGCATCCCTACACGCTGCTGCACGGCCTGCTCGGCTTGCTAGGGCGCCTGGAACACGAAGATACCCGCGTCCGCTGAGCCGGGTTTCCCAAGACCTTGGAAGTCGGGGAAGCCGTTTCTTCCCGACTGCGGGAAGGCCCACCCTCCGCGCTGCCACGTGCCGCGCCCACCCGACAGCCCGCAGCGCGCAGCGCAGGGGCGGGGCATAACGGGGCTGAAAAACTCAGCGCTTGTCGTCCAGGCGCAGGTCGGCGCCGCGGTGGGGGTGCCAGGTGGCTGCGCCGCCGCGGAAGCGCGCGGTCCACAGGCCGTCGGGGCCGTTGGTGGCCACATCGGCGACGGGATAACCGAGCGGGCCGCGCGGACCGTCGTTCTTCATCCAGATGATGAAAGGCTCGCCCCAGAGCGCGGCGGCGCCGAGGTCGGGATGCCAATAGATGGCGCTGCCGTGCTCGAAGTTGTTGAAGCGTCCGCCGCCGGGCGCGTCGGCTTCGTCGGTGGTGGGATAGCCGAGCGCGGCGCACCGCTCCCAGCCGAGCGCGGCCCACTTGTCGCGGATCGCGCCGTAGATGGCGTGCGCGCCCGTCGCGGGCGACCAGTAGAGCGAGCCGCCGGCATAATGCACGTAGCGGCCGATGCCGTCGGGGCAGGTTTGCTCGCCGGTCTGCGCCGCGCCGAGAAAGCCTGAAGCGCCGCCGAGTTCCGCATATTTTTTCGCGATGGCTTCGGTGCCTGTGGACGGTGCCGGAGGCGCTTCGTCCTTGGTCGCTTTCCTGGCGAGCGCGGCGCGACGTTCGTCATCGGCACGGCGGGCGGCGTGCTTGGCGGCAAGGGCGCGGTCCTGTTCGGTCTGAACTTCGATCGGCGGGTCGTCGGGACCAACGACGTTGCTGGTGGTGTTGCGCTGCGCGCTGGCCGCGCTGCGGCGGCCGGAGGGACTTAGGGCGTCGCCAGCCATCGTCAGCAAATCTGCGGCGCGCAGCTTGAGCGTGATGTGCCAGCCGCGCAGCAGGTCCCAGCGCGTGAGCTGCTGCCCGAAGTCCAGCCAGAGTTCGAGCGCATCTTTGCCCGCGCGGCCGTTGACGCGAATGGGCTTCGCCGCGTCGCCATCCTCAAAGAAGGTGCCGAGGCGGCGGTCCTGCAGGGGCTGGTCGCGTTCATCGCGATAGCCGTTTTCGTCGAACTCGCGCTGCATGAGGCCGGGCAGGTGGTAGAGGTCGAGCGTGCCGCGGTGATCGGCGAACGAGAGGGCCCAGCGCCCGAGATACCGCAGTTGGTGCCACGCGAACGGGGGCTCCAGCGCGGTGATGTAGTGCGCCCACAGGCCGTAGCGGATGAATTCGTAGGCTATGTAGGTAAAGCCGTTCGCACCGGGCGTGCGCGTGGGGCCCCAGCTGTTCTTGACGATGAAGAACGGGTGCGCCGGGTCGGTGCGGTCGTAGCCGACCAGCAACATGCGGTGGCCTTCGCCCATGGGATCGGCGGGCGTGGTGTAGCGCCAGACGTCGGCGCTGGAGTCGCCGGCCATCTTGAAATCCCAGATCACCTCGTGGCCCGCGGCGAGCACGGCTTCGAGCGCGTCGGCGTGCGCGGCGTCCTCACGCGGCAGCCAGGTCACGGATTTGATCTGATAATAGCGGGGCGCGATCAGCGCGGAGAGCGGCAGGCGGCGGGGGTCGAGATTGAACGTGTCCACATGATACTGGTTTTTCCAGTAGGGGTTGTTGGCGTCGGCGATCGGCTGGAGCGAAAGCAGATTCCTTCGCACCGGAAAATATTTCTCCTCAGGAAGACCGAAGAGCAGTCCAGGCTTGCCGCTTTCAACGGTCGGGGCGCGGTCAACGGCCGGGTTGCTCTCGGGTTCCTGCGGGCTGCGCACGCGCGGGTCGCGGGTGCGGTAGCGCCCGTCCATGCGGCAGGTCTCCAGAAAAAAAAGCGAACCGCCATAGTCGGAGAAATGCTCGGAGAGGTCGAGCTCGCCATAGCCGCGCCGCTTGTACTCCGCTTCCATCGCCGCGACGGTGGCATGGATGAAGCAATTGTTGCCGAACTGGGCGCGGATGGGGGTCTGGTCGGGGCGCAGATCCACGCGGGCCGGGCGCGCCCCGGCCGGGCCGACACCGGCCAGCCACAGCGCCACCAGCAGCAGCACGGGGGACTTGCGCGTCACAGGGTCATCCTGTCAAACAACCGCCGCACGCGCAAGCCCGTGCGGAGCGTCCGCGGGCCGGCGGGTGCGGCCAGCCGGGGTCAAAACATTTATTTTTCAAAAAAGTTGTTGACGTGGGCAGGGAACTCGGTAGAGTGCCTGAGCCGCACGTTGTAGGTTGCCTCTGTTGTAAGCGGGCGGCAGACATAAGTTTGAAGGGAGTAGGCAGTTCGCCGCTCTTTTTTCAGTTACGGGAAAAAGGGTAGGGGATTGTTTGCGCTCATTTTTTGCTTTGTAAAATACATTCCGCGCTAGGTGGCGCGGGTGGAACAGCGAGCGGATGACGCTGGAGTTGCGGACGGGCCTACGTAGCTCAGTTGGTAGAGCACGTCCTTGGTAAGGACGAGGTCAGCGGTTCAATCCCGCTCGTAGGCTCCAGTGAATGTTGGTAAAAATTAGCAAAAGGAACATCAAGCAAGCCGAGCTGGCAGGAGGAATCCATGGCGAAAGAAAAATTCGAACGCACAAAACCGCATGTGAACGTCGGCACCATCGGCCATGTTGACCATGGCAAAACCACGTTGACCGCCGCGATCACCCGCGTGCAGTCGCTCAAGGGTTTGGCTAACTATATCAGCTATGATCAGGTGGCCAAGGCCTCGGAGTCGCAGGGCCGGCGCGACCCGACCAAGATTTTGACGATCGCGACCTCGCATGTCGAGTATGCCAGCGCCCTGCGCCACTACGCGCACGTGGATTGCCCAGGCCATGCGGATTACATCAAGAACATGATCACCGGCGCCGCGCAGATGGACGGCGCGATTCTCGTGGTCAGCGCGGTGGACGGCCCGATGCCCCAGACGCGCGAGCACATCCTGCTCGCCCGTCAGGTGGGCGTGCCTTCGGTCGTGGTCTTCCTGAACAAGGTGGACCTCGTCGAGATGGAAATCCGTGAACTGCTCACGAAGTACCAGTTCCCCGGCGACACGACCCCGATCATCCGCGGCTCGGCCTCGAAGGCCATGGCGGCGGCGACGCCCGATCATCCGGACGCCAAGTGCATCCAGGACCTGATGGACGCCCTTGACACGTTCGTTCCCGAACCCGTCCGCGACATTGACCAGCCGTTCCTGATGCCGATCGAAGACGTGTTCTCGATCGAAGGCCGTGGCACCGTGGTGACCGGTCGCGTCGAGCGCGGTATCGTCAAGGTGGGCGAGTCCATCGAGATCATCGGCCTCAAGGACACGCAGGTGACGACCGTCACTGGCGTCGAGATGTTCCGCAAGCTGCTCGACGAAGGCCGCGCCGGCGACAACGTCGGCTGCCTGCTCCGCGGTTTGAAGAAGGAAGACGTGGAGCGCGGCCAGGTGCTGGCCAAGCCCAAGACGATCACCCCGCACAAGAAGTTCAAGGCAGAAGTCTATGTCTTGAGCAAGGAAGAGGGCGGACGCCACACCCCGTTCTTCAAGGGGTACCGGCCGCAGTTTTACTTCCGCACGACGGACGTCACCGGTGATGTCGAGATGCCCGAAGGCGTCGACATGGTCATGCCGGGCGACAATGTCAGCATCGGCGTGAGCCTCATCGTCCCGATCGCGATGGAGAAGACCATGCGCTTCGCCATCCGCGAAGGCGGGCGTACGGTGGGTGCCGGCCGCGTGACGGAAATCATTGAATAAGGACGATGGGAGAACGGTGTAATCATGCCTCGCGAAATCATCACGCTGGCCTGCCAGGAGTGCAAGCGTCGCAACTATACGACGACGAAGAACAAGCGCACCATGACGGAGCGCGTGGAACTGAAGAAATTCTGTTCCGCCGAGCGCAAACACACCGTGCATCGCGAAATCAAGTGAAGGCTTGGACGATACGGCAGTAGCTCAACTGGCAGAGCGGCGGTCTCCAAAACCGCAGGTTGCGGGTTCAAGTCCCTCCTGCCGTGCCAGCTTCCGCTGAGCGCTGAAAGAAGACGACATGGAAAAGATCAGGTCATGGTTGGGCGCAGTGCGCACGTTCTTCGACGAGGTGCGTCAGGAGCTCAAAAAGTGTGCGTGGCCGACCTGGGGCGAGTTGCAGGAGTCCACGATGGTGGTGGTCGTGTCGGTCGTCATTCTGACGGTTTTTGTGGGCATCAGCGATCTCGTCTTGAACAGTGTCCTCCAACTGGTGGTCCGGTAGTCCGCGGTTTCTGGAGCAGCCATGGAAAAGAAGTGGTACGTCTTGCATACGCTCTCCGGCCAGGAGAACAAGGTCAAGGAAAGCCTTGAGCGGCGGATCCGGCTGGAAGAGATGAAGGAGATCGTGGGCGAAGTCCTGATCCCTACCGAGAAGGTCTCGGAAGTCAAGCAGGGCAAGCGCACCACGCAGACGCGCAAGTTCTTCCCGGGCTACGTGCTCGTGAACGTCCAGCTGTACAAGGACGACGGCACGCTCCAGGAAGAGGCGTGGGACTTCTTCACGAACCAGAAGACGCAGGGCATCATCGGCTTCATCGGCGGCGACAAGCCCGTGCCCCTGAAGCAGAGCGAGATCGACCACATTCTCTACCAGGTCGAGGACAAAGAGAAGAAGGTCAAGCCGAAGGTGACGTTTGAACCGGGCGAGACGGTGAAGATCACCGACGGACCGTTCCTCAACTTCAGCGGCGTGATCGAGGAAGTGGAGCCCACGCGCGGCAAGTTGAAAGTTTCAGTATCGATCTTCGGGCGCACAGCGCCGGTGGAGATTGAATATTGGCAGGTGGAAAAGACGTAACGCGGACCGCTTTTCCAATCCTTGGAAAACGTCAGCCTCGCGGTTTCCAAGCATTGGGAGAACCCACGCGCAGGAATAACGAACATGGCAAAGAAAGTAACAGGCATTGTACGGTTGCAGATTCCGGCTGGTCAAGCCAACCCGGCGCCCCCCGTGGGCCCGGCGCTGGGCCAGCAGGGCGTCAACATCATGGAGTTCTGCAAGCAGTTTAACGCAGTGACGCAGAAGGACGCAGGGTTGGTCATTCCGGTGGTGATCACGGTCTTCCAGGACAAGACCTTTACGTTCATCACCAAGACCCCGCCGGCTTCGACGTTGCTGAAGAAGGCGGCCAACATCGCCAAGGGCTCCGGCACGCCGAACAAGGACAAAGTCGGCAAGGTGACGAAGCAGCAGGTGCTGGACATCGCCAAGCTGAAGATCAAAGACCTCAACGCCACGGACCTGGAGCGCGCCGCCCGCATGGTGGCAGGCACCGCGCGCAGCATGGGCATCGAGGTGGAGGGTTGAGCATGCACGGCAAAAAATACAGCGCGGTCAAGGCCAAGGTCACCGCGGAAAAAACCTACGACCTGAAGGACGCCGTCGCGTTCCTGCAGGCGAATAAATTTGCGAAGTTCGACGAGACCGCCGAAATCGCTTTCCGGCTGGGCGTCGACCCGACCCAGTCCGACCAGAACGTGCGCGGCACGGTGGTGCTGCCCAACGGCTCCGGCCAGAAGGTCCGCGTGCTCGTGTTCGCCACCGGCCCCGCGGCCGATGCGGCGAAGGCGGCAGGCGCGGAATACGTCGGCTACGAGGACCTCGTGGCCAAGGTGCAGGGCGGGTGGGCGGACTTCGACGTCGCGGTGGCGACGAACGAGACGATGAAGGAAGTCCGCAAACTCGGCAAGGTGCTCGGCCCGCGCGGGCTGATGCCGAACCCGAAGACCGGGACGGTCACGGAGGACACGGCGGGGGCCGTCAAACTCTGCAAGGCCGGCCGCGTCGAGTACCGCATGGACCGCAACGGCAACGTCATGGTGCCCTTTGGCAAGCTCTCGTTCGCGCTCGAGGCGCTGGTCGAGAACGCCAAGTCGGTGATCGCCGCGGTGCAGGCCGCGCGCCCGCCCGCAGCCAAGGGTATCTACATCAAGCGCGCCACGGTGAGTTCCACGATGGGCCCGGGGTTGCACATCCAGATCAAGGAGGCCGTGGCGGCCTGAGCCGCGCGGAACGAACATGCGACTTGAAAAACAATCGATCATCAACGACCTGCGCGCCCGCATGCAACAAGCGCAGTTTGTGATTCTGGCCGACTACAAGGGGCTGGACGTGGCCGCCATGAGCGACCTGCGCAACCGTCTGCGCGGCGCCGAGGCGGAGATCCACGTCGTGCAGAACAGCCTCGTGCGGTTGGTCGCCAAAGATTTGGGGCAGGCCGGCCTGGAGCCGGGCCTCACCGGCCCCTCCGCCATGATCAGTGGACGCGGTGATGTGGCGCGCGCCGCCAAGGTGCTGCGCGACTTCATCAAGGAAAAGGAAAAGCCGACCGTCAAGATCGGCGCGCTGCAGGGCGCGATCCTCTCCGCCAAGGACGTGGGCACGCTCGCCGACCTGCCGTCGCGCGAGCAGCTTTACGGCCAACTGGCCGGCACGCTGGCCGCCCCGATGCAGCGGCTGGTGGGTGTGTTGAACCAGAAACTGGCAAGTGTCGTCTATGTGCTGAAGGCATATCAGGAGCAGAAGGAAAAGGCCGCGCAGGCCTGAACATTGTAGCAGTCAGAAGGAGAATAAAATGACAGAGCAAGCGAAGGAAGCAGTGAAGGTCGAAGGCAAGATGGCTGAATTTGTCCAATACGTCCAGGGCATCACCGTGCTGGAGTTGAGCCAGCTCGTGAAGGCGCTCGAAGAGACGCTCGGCGTTTCGGCAGCGGTTCCGATGGCAGCGGCGGCGGCCCCGGCGGCCGGCGCGGTCGCGGCGGCGGCGGAGCAGACCGAGTTTACGGTCGTGCTCGTCAGCGCCGGTGCGAACAAGATTTCCGTCATCAAGGAAGTCCGCACGATCACCAGTTTGGGCTTGAAAGAAGCCAAGGATCTCGTCGAAGGCGCGCCCAAGAACGTCAAGGAAGGCGCGACCAAGGACGAGGCGGAGAAGATCAAGAAGCAGCTCGAAGCAGCTGGCGCCAAGGTCGACGTCAAGTAAGTCGACTGCTGGTGTTGGATGGCTGGTCCGCCGGACGGATGTCCGGCGACCGGCCATGGTCTTGATTCTCAACTCCGAGCCTATAGGTGTCAGATGGCTGAACGACAAAACTTCGGCAAACTGTCGGACGTTATCGAACTTCCCGACCTGATCGAAATCCAGTCTGCGTCGTACAAGGATTTCCTTCAGATGGGCGTGGCGCCCACCAAGCGCAAACTGGTGGGTTTGCAGTCCGTGTTCAAGGAAGTGTTCCCGATCGAGAGCTACGATGGGCAGTGCGCGCTGGACTTCGTCAAGTACGACCTCCAGTTGGCGAAGCTGTCGGCGATCGAATGCATCCGCGAAGGCCACACGTTCTCGGCGCCGCTCTATGTCACCTTCCGGCTGCGGGACGACAAGTCCACGCGCGAAGAAGATGTGTACATGGGCGAGATTCCGCTGATGACGGATTCCGGCACGTTTGTCATCAATGGCGCGGAGCGCGTCGTCGTCAGCCAGTTGCACCGGTCGCCGGGCATCTGCTACGAGCAGTCCATCCACACCAACGGCTCGGTGCTCTACTCCTTCCGCATCATCCCCGACCGCGGCTCGTGGATCGAAGTGCAGTTCGACGCCACGGACCTGCTGAACATCTATCTCGACCGCAAGAAACGCCGCCGCAAATTCCTGGCGACGACATTCCTGCGCTCGCTGGGCTACGGCAGCGACGACGAGCTCCTCAACCTGTTCTACTCGATCGAAAAGCGCGCCCTCAAGGACGCCACCGACGAGGCGAAGCTGGCCAACCTCGTGGTCAAGGATGATGTCGTGGACGCCGAGTCGCAGAGCATCCTCGCGCGCCGCTACGACCCGCTGACGAAGGAGCTGGTCAAGCAGATGCGCGCCGCCGGCTACGACAGCATCGAGGTGGTCAACGTCACCTGGGATGAAGGCCTGTTCCTCAAGAGCATCAAGAAGGATGCGACCCGCACGCAGGACGACGCGCTGAAGGATCTCTACCAGAAGCTGCGCCCCGGCGACCCGGCGACGGTCGCGAACGCCCGGCAGCTGCTCAAGCGCGTGTTCTTCGACCCGCGCCGCTACGACCTCGGCCGCGTCGGCCGCTACAAGATGCAGCAGAAGCTGAATCTGCCCAAGGCCAACGAGTCGCGCCTGCTGGAGAAGGAAGACCTCGTGGCGGCCGTCCGCTACCTGATCAACCTCAAACGCGGCGAAGGCACCGTGGATGATATCGACCATCTCGGCAGCCGCCGCATCCGGACGGTGGGCGAGTTGCTCGAGAACCAGTGCCGCGTGGGCCTCGCCCGCACGGAGCGCCTGGTCAAGGAGCGCATGACGATTTTCGACGCGAAGGTCGAGAAGCTCACGCCGCAGAAGCTCATCAATCCCAAGGCGCTCGCCGCGGTCATCCGCGACTTCTTCGGGCGCAGCCAGCTGTCGCAGTTCATGGACCAGACGACCCCGCTGGCCGAACTTACGCACAAGCGCCGCCTCTCGGCCCTTGGCCCCGGCGGCCTCAGCCGCGAGCGCGCGGGCTTCGAAGTCCGCGACGTGCATTCCAGCCACTACGGCCGCATCTGCCCGATCGAGACCCCGGAAGGTCCGAACATCGGCCTGATCTCGTCGTTGAGCATGTTCGCGCGGGTCAACGAATTCGGTTTCATCGAGACGCCCTACCGCCGGGTCGAGGGTGGCCGCGTCACCGACAAGGTGGAATACCTGACGGCGGACGCCGAGGAAAACTACGTCATCGCGCAGGCGAACGCCCCGCTGGACGACAAATCGCGCTTCAAGAACGAGAACGTGCAGGCCCGCTACCGTGGCGACTTCCTCGAAGTCTCCGCCGAGCGCGTCAACTATATGGACGTCTCGCCGAAGCAGCTCGTCAGCGTGGCCGCCGGCCTGATCCCGTTCCTGGAGCATGACGATGCCAACCGCGCCTTGATGGGCGCGAACATGCAGCGCCAGGCAGTGCCGCTGCTGCACAACGAGCGGCCCTACGTCGCCACCGGCATCGAAGGCCGCGTGGCGCGCGATGCGCGCAGCATGGTCATCGCGACCGCGCCCGGCAAGGTCGCCTATGTCTCCGCCGGCCGCATCATCGTTTCGAAGGACGGCGAAGTGCCGGCCAAGAAGGCGTCGCTGGAAGATGCGCAGGACTACGATCTGCGCAAGTTCATGCGCTCGAACGCCGGGACGTGCGTCAACCAGAAGCCGATCGTCGCCGTGGGCCAGAAGGTCAAGGCGGGCGATGTGCTGGCCGACGGCCCCTGCACCGCCGAGGGCGAGCTCGCGCTCGGCCGCAACGTGCTCGCGGCGTTCATGCCGTGGTGCGGTTATAACTTCGAAGATGCCATCCTGATCAACGAGCGGTTGGTGCGCGAGGACGTGTTCACCTCGATCCACATCGAGGAGTTCGAATGCGGTGCCCGCGACACGAAGCTCGGCCCCGAGGAAATCACGCGCGACATCCCGAACGTCGGCGAAGAGGCGCTCAAGAACCTCGGCCACGACGGCGTGGTCCGGGTCGGCGCGGAAGTCAAGCCGGGCGACATCCTCGTCGGCAAGATCACCCCGAAGAGCGAGACGGAGCTGGCGCCGGAAGAGCGGCTGCTGCGGGCGATCTTCGGCGAGAAGGCCGCGGACGTGCGCGACACCTCGCTCACGGTCCCGAGCGGCACCTACGGAATCGTCATGGACGTGAAGGTCTCGGCGCGCAAAGAGGCCGCCTCGCGGTCCAAGCTGAGCGCCGGCGAACGCCGCAAGCAGCTCAAGCAGGCGCAGGACGAATTCAAGGACAAGCGCCAGACCGTCACCGACGAGTTGACCGAGGCCTTGAGCAACATCCTGCTCGGCGAAAAGATTCCGCTCGACGTGCTGAACATGGAAAACAGCGAGGTCATCATCCCGGCCAACCGGAAGATCACCAAGACGCTGCTGCGCAAGCTGGCGGCGGCCCATGACCACATCGAGATCGACCCCAGCCCGATCCAGATCAAGATCCAGGGGATCATCGGCGAGTTCAGCCACAAGTTCTCCGAGCTGCAGATGGAGCAGGACCGCGCGATGGACCGCCTTGAGAGCGGCGACGACGTCGATCCCGGCATCATCAAGCAGGTCAAGGTCTTCATCGCCAGCAAGAAAAAGCTCTCCGTCGGCGACAAGATGGCCGGCCGGCACGGCAACAAGGGCGTGATCGCGAAGATCGTGCCCGAGGAAGACATGCCGTTCCAGCCCGATGGCACGCCGGTGGACATCGTGCTCAATCCGCTGGGCGTGCCCAGCCGCATGAACGTCGGGCAGGTGCTCGAGACCCATCTGGGCATCGCCTGCCGCATGCTGGGCCTGCACATCATGACGCCGGTCTTCGACGGCATGCCGGAAAAGAACATCCACGAGATGCTCAAGCAGTGCGGTCTGCCGGAGGACGGCAAGACGGTGCTCTATGACGGCCGCACGGGCGAGCCTTTCGACCAGCGCGTCGTGGTCGGTGTGATCTACATCCTGAAGCTGCACCACTTGGTCAGCGACAAGATTCATGCCCGCGCCGTCGGTCCCTATTCGCTCGTCACCCAGCAGCCGCTGGGCGGCAAGGCCCAATACGGCGGCCAGCGCTTCGGCGAAATGGAAGTCTGGGCGCTCGAGGCCTACGGCGCGGCCTACGCGCTGCAGGAAGTCCTCACGGTCAAGAGCGATGACGTGCCCGGGCGCACGCGGATTTACGAATCCATCGTCAAGGGCGAGAACGTGCTCGAGGCCGGCATGCCGGAATCGTTCAACGTACTGCTCAAGGAAATCCAGAGCCTGGGCCTGGATATGAAACTGGTCAAGACCGTGGAATAATTTTGGGTCTGGCGGGCAACCGCCGGCACGTGAAGGAGCTCTCGAGTGACAACCAAAAACAGCGCGACCATGCCAGCGTTGGTGCCGGAGACGAATTCCGGGTTTGATTATGCCAAGATCACCCTGGCTTCGCCGGAGACGATTCGCTCGTGGAGTCGTGGCGAGGTCAAGAATCCGGAGACGATCAATTACCGGACGTTCAAGCCCGAAAAGGGCGGCCTGTTCTGCGAGCGCATCTTCGGCCCGACGAAGGACTGGGAGTGCTCCTGCGGCAAGTACAAGCGCATCAAGCACAAGGGCATCATCTGCGACCGCTGCGGCGTCGAAGTGACGATCGCCCGCGTGCGCCGCGAGCGCATGGGCCACATCGAGCTGGCCGTGCCGGTCAGCCACATCTGGTTCTTCAAGTGCACGCCGAGCCGCATGGGCATGGTCCTCGACATGTCGGCGCGGGACCTCGAGCGCATCCTCTATTACGAAGATTACCTCGTCATCGATCCCGGCAACACGCCGTTGCATGAAAAGCAGCTGCTGAGCGAGATCGAGTTCCGCGAGGCGCAGGAAAAGTTCGGCGACGAGTTCGTGGCCAAGATGGGCGCCGAAT
>CAIWHP010000023.1 GCA_903912445.1 uncultured Lentisphaerota bacterium | reverse complement strand
GAACGCCGGAAGAGCGATTCAAGAAGATGGATGCCAATGGCAATGGCGTGATTGACAAGGACGAGTTCCGCGGGCCGCCCGACATGTTCGGCAAGATGGATGCCGACAACAGCGGAACGCTGACGAAGGAAGAACTTGATGCAGCGCGCGAGAAGATGATGCAGCATGCCGCCGCGATGCGGGGCGAACACAAGGGCGGCAAGTCAGAGCCCTGAGCGCTTCGTGAAGTTGCGCGGTCTACGCGTTCCCCGGAGCGCGTAGGTCACATCCCGGCTCCTCAATCCATCCGCCGCCAAGCACCTCATCACCTGCGTAGAACACGGCAAGCTGGCCCGGCGCAACGGCAAACTGTGGCTCCGCAAAGCGAACCTGTGCGCGGCCGGCCGGGCTGAGCGTAACAGCGCAGGGCTCGGGCGCATGGTTGTACCGGATCTGGCAGGCGCTCTCGAATTCCCTGCCCGGGGCGTGTCCCGAAATCCAGCATACGCCGCCCACGGTCATTCCCGGTGAAAGCGCGGCCTCGCGCGGCCCCACGATCACACGGTTTGCGGCGGCGTCGATCCCGCACACGTAAACAGGCGATCCCGTGGCCACCCCCACCCCGCGCCGCTGCCCGACGGTATAGCGGTGAATGCCATGGTGAACGCCGATCTTCACCCCGTGCGCATTCACGATGTCGCCAGGCCCACGGGTATCGAAGCTGCGCAGGTCGATCCAGCTCCCGTGGTCGCCGTCCGGCACAAAACACACTTCCTGGCTCTCCTGGCTCTTATGCGCCGCAAGGTTCTTGTCGGCGGCGATCCGGCTGACCTCGCGCTTCGTCATGCCCCCGAGGGGAAAGAGGCTGCGCCGCATCTGGTCCTGGCTGAGGAGCGCCAGGAAATACGACTGGTCCTTGCGGGGGTCCACGCCGCGCAGCAGGTGCGCCGAGCCGTCTGCCCCGGCCACGGTCCGCGCGTAGTGCCCGGTCGCCACGCAGCTTGCGCCCACCTGAGCGGCGCGGTCCATCAGCAGGCCAAACTTGATCAGCGGGTTGCACAGCGCGCAGGGCGAGGGCGTCCGGCCGGCAAGGTATTCGGCGATGAAGCTTCCGATGATGCGACTTTCAAACAGGGCGTGCACGTCCACCAGCTCGTGCGGCACGCCGAGCTGCGCACACACCGCACGCGCAGTCTCCACCGACTCGTCCGAGCAGCACCGCGAGCGCTCCCGCGTCATGATCGCCGTAAGCCCGATCACCTTCCACCCGGCCTCAACCAGCAGCGCGGCGGCAACGGCGCTGTCCACGCCGCCGCTCATGCCCACGGCCACGGTTCCCGGCCTCGTTGTCCTTGAGTCCTCAGTCACAATGTGCGATACTATAGTAGTTAAGTTTCAATAAACGAAAAGGAAAACGCACATGGAAGCGAAAATACGGGCCAAGCTGGAAGAGCTGCGGGGCGGGTTGCAGGCCGACGGCGGAGACATGGAGGTCGTTAGCATAACCGGCCCGAATGTGCTGCTGCGCCTCAAGGGCGCCTGCAGCGGCTGCCCGCACGCGACGATGACGGTGAAGATGGGAATTCAGCGCATCCTGCGCGAACAGGTGGACAGCGCGATCGTGGTTGAGCAGGCCTAGCATCTCGTCCCGGCCGAACCCCGGGCGCTGTGAGCTGCCGGGACTATGCGCCGCCCAGGGGGGCGGCGCGCATTTTTGTGTCGAGCCACATGTACCCGAAGACGCCCGCCAGGCCGACTGCGGCGGCCATCACAAAACCGGCCGTG
>CAIWHP010000022.1 GCA_903912445.1 uncultured Lentisphaerota bacterium | reverse complement strand
GTTCTCGAGGAAATCTGCACGAGCTACGACGTCGATGGCGTTGAGCTCGACTTCCAGCGCTCGCCGCGCTTCTTTCACGAAAGCAACCTGAACGCCGGCCGCGCCATCATGACGGCCCACGTCAAGCGCATCCGCGAGATGTTGGATAAAGCTGGGCAGGCGCGCGGCCGGCACCTTCAGCTCGGCGCCAGAGTGTTGCCCACGGTCCAAGCCAACCTCGCCATCGGCCTTGAGGTTTTGGCATGGGACGCCGCCGGTTGGCTCGACAGCATCACCGTTTCCTCCAGCTATGTTCAAACCGCTGATGTCGGCATCGAAGACTTCGCCAGTCGTCGAGCCAAAGCCAAAATCTTCGGCGAGCTGAACTACCTCCACGTCCAACTCGCCGGCACCGGCCACGATCCGAATGACCGTCGCTACGTCACCCCCGAGACTTACCGCGCCGCCACGCTGAGCTTTCTCGAGCGCGGCGCCGACGGCGTCAGCTTCTTCAACACCTACTGTGTTCCCCGTCCCGAGTTGAAGAAGCTGACCGCCGACCTTCTCACCAACTTCAAGGATCTCGACACCCTGAAGCGCTCCGACAAGCTCTACACCTGCTATGCGACCTCCGCCACGATGTTCGGGAAAATCTTCCCCGCGCGTAACGAAAAGTCCTTCGAAATGTTCATCGCCGACGAGTTGCCTGGCCGTTGCACGAACGCCATCCTCCGCTTCGAAACCAAGGCAGCCTGCAAGGACCTTCATATCGAGGCCAGTCTCAATGGAACCAGACTTGAGGCGCACACGCCAGATGCCGTGGAACTCTTTCCCCCGGTAAGCGTCAACAAGGCCGCGCCGCATCCCGAGAACCTGAAATACTTCTCCGTCCCCTTGACCGCCCTGAAGTTCGGCATCAACGCCTTGAAGGTGAAAAACACAGACAGCGCCCGTCATTCCTGCGACTTCACCGCCGCCGAACTGGCCCTTCATATGAACCGCACCAAGTGACCCGCAGCGAATCGTGATCAGGGAAAGCTCATCATGAAACACACGCGCTCACTCATCGCCGCCTTGTTGCTCGCACCGCTATCTGCGCTGCAGGCTGCTGAGGGAACCGCAGTACAGATTACCGTCGACCCATATTGCCAGCGGAGCATCGGCGGCATCAGTGAGCTGAAAAGGGAGACATATTTTGGGCTGTGCGATGCGGGCAACGAGTTTGAACGGCGTTGCCGGTCCAAGGAGCGGTATGATTTTCTGGTCAAGGAAAACGGCATCACGTTCGGGCGGTCGCTCGGCGTGGTCAATGGACTTGAGCGTCGGGACAAAGCGCTCAAAGAGGAAGCCGCACAGGCTGGGTTCGCCGACATGGCCGAACTCAAGAGCAAGCTGACACTCCGGCTGCAAGAACCCAGTGCGGAGTTCAAGCAGGATATGGGCGGCCGGCTCGAGGTGGTGTCCCACGAAAAGCCTAATGGATTTCCCACGTTCATGGGTGACTACCTTTCGAAGGCGGCTGCGCGCGAGAAGGAGCCTTGCCACTTGCCCGCCAACCTCGCAGCGGCGGCGCAACTGACCGCGGCGACCTTGCGCTGGGGCTTCACGGATTTCAATCGGCCGGCGTTTTATGAATTGATCAACGAGCCGCACTGGTCCTATTGGAAAGACGCACAGTTGGCGCAATGGCATCTGAAAACGCTGGAGGCGGTTCATCGCGAGGCGCCCGGCGTGCTCGTCGGCGGGCCGTGTCTGCCGGTGGCCTATTTCTACAAGAAACAATATGCAGCCTTCGACGGGTTGAAGACGTTCATCGAAAACACGCGCTGCGGTTTAGATTTCTATTCCTTCCACGTCTACGATTTTCTTCGGGAGAAGAACGGCGCTTTCGGCGGGCGCATCACGAGCGGCCTGCCGCTGGAGTCGGTCTTGGACTTGGTGCAGAACCACACGATGAACACCTACGGCAAGGAGATTGGCTTGGTGGTGAGCGAACATGGCGGCTACGGGGCCAACGAGTTTGTGGAGAAACTGGCGCGTGCGCGGATTCCCGGCAGTGGTTTTGAATGGGAAATGAAGAAGCGCTCCATCGACGACTTCAACATGGTCAGCAGCGTGATCGCCAATACCCTGGTGTTCATGGACCATCCACAAACGATTCGGAAGGCCGTGCCGTTCATCCTGCTCGACGCGATGGGCTGGAATCCGCAGTACTACGCCGTCCTCTTTGTGCCGCGCGATTACAAGGACAAGCGCGATTGGGTGCCGACCCAGAAGATCATGTTCTACCGGCTGTTCCGCGATCTGAAAGGCCATCGCGTCGCGGCGTCCTGTTCCGATCCCGACCTGCAGGCCCGTGCCTTCGTGGATGGCCAGGCGCTCTTTGTCGTTTTCAACAACCTCTCCAATCATCCCAAGGACGTGAAGCTGGCTATGCCGCGCGCGGCGAAAGCCATCATCCGCCGGTTTGGGCGCAACGACGATTTCACGCCCTACCTGACCGAAGAGTCTGTGGAGTTGCGCGGACCGCTCGCCGTGCGCGGGCGCGAAAGCATCGTCATCAAAGCCGAATTGCCCCAGCCACTGACACCGCTGCGCGCGATCAACGAGGTTCCCTGTTACGGTGACCGCACAGCGGCCGCGGTCACCGATGGGGCGATGTTCACCATCAAGGTGCCGCGTGCCCGCGAACTGCGCTACGCGACGCTGCGCGTGGGCATCAGCCGCCCGCCAGAAACCGGCCGAGAGGTGAATGTCAGCCTAAACGGCCGGACGCTGGTCGTTCCGCTGGAGCAGTGCGCCGAGCGGCTCGTCGAGGATGAGTACGCCACCTGCAAAATTATCGATTTGCCGCTCGATGCTCTCCAAGACCTCAACACCATCCGGGTGTCGTTCCCCGACGGCCAAAAGGGTGCCGTCGGCGCCGTCGTGATCCGCGCCGGTTTCCCGGCGACAGTCCCGGCCAAAAACAAACAGCCATGAAAACCATACCCGCACTTTTCACAGCCCTGTCGCCGCTATTGCCGTCTGCGCTGCCGGCGAGCTGCCACTTGCCAGAAGTTCCAAGGTTTGGAAAACTCCGCGCCGGTTTTTCCAAGCCTTGGAAAAACCGGGGCAGATGCTTTCCACTGCTTGGAACTGACGGCCAAATGAAATGAGAGGAATAACCATGAAGCACACCTTCGCCTTCCTCGTTGCGCTGCTGCTGGCACCGCTGGCTGCGCCAGCGGCCACGAACAGTCCGGCGAAAACAATGGACCCGGCTTTCGCGCCCATCACCGACGATCCGCAACTGCCGCGGGTGCTTATCATCGGCGATTCGGTTTCGATTGCCTATACGCTCGGCGTGCGGAAGGAACTCGCCGGTGTCGCGAATGTGCATCGTCCGGCGGCCAATTGCGGCTCCACCAAGACGGCGCTCGGTTCCTACGGTTTGGAGCGCTGGCTGGCGGGCGAGAACGCGAAATGGGACGTGATCCATTTCAACCACGGACTGCACGATCTTTCCTATCGCTTCGCCGACGACAAGGACAAGAACGCCAAGAGCGAATATGCGTCGCCTGCGAACGGCGGACATCAGAATGTGCCGCCCGCCGAGTACGAGCAGAACCTGCGCAAGATCGTCGCGCGGTTGAAGCAGACCGGGGCGAAGCTCATCTTCGCCACCACCACGCCCGTCCCGGAGCCCGGCGCGGCCAAGTATGTGAAAGACTCGGAGCAGCCCTACAACGAAGTAGCGCGGAAAGTCATGGCCGCGGAAGGTGTCGCGGTCAACGACTTGTGGGCGGCGGTCAAACCGCAACTGGAGAAACTGCAGATTCCAAACAACGTGCATTTTCAGTCCGCCGGCTCCGTCGTGCTGGCGAAGCAGGTTGCGCAAGGCGTGCGGGCGGCGCTGGCCGCCGGTGCTGCGTCGCCGGGCTACGATTTCACGGCGCTGATCCAGCCGGCGCCGGCCACGGCGAAGTTCAGCGATCCCGATTACTACATCTGGTGCGGCACCATGGTGCGCGGCGACGATGGCAAGTGTCATCTGTTCTACTCGCGCTGGCCGCACAAGCACGGCTTCAACGCCTGGGTGACGCACTCGGAAGTCGCCCACGCCGTCGGCGATTCGCCGCTGGGTCCGTTCAAGCACAAGGATGTGGCGCTGCCGGAGCGCGGCAAGGAATTCTGGGATGGCCACTGTACGCACAACCCGACCGTGCTCCGGTTCGGAAAGAAATTCTATCTCTATTACATGGGCAACGTCGGCGACCGCGAGCCGACCAAAGGCTTGAACTGGGTGCATCGCAACAACCAGCGCATCGGCGTGGCCGTGGCGGATTCGCCCGATGGGCCGTGGCAGCGCTTCGACAAGCCGCTGCTCGAACCGACGCCCGGATTCATGGACGCGACCTGTTGCAACAACCCCAGCGTGGCCGCGCGCCCGGGCGGCGGCTATCTGATGGTGTTCAAGGCGGTCGGCGATAAAGGCAAGCCGCCGTTCTACGGACCGGTGCTGCATGGTGTGGCGACGAGTGACAGCCCGACCGGACCGTTCAAGAAACATCCTCACCCGATCTTTGTGAAAGAGGGCGTGCATTTCGCCGCCGAGGATCCGTTCATCTGGAGCGATGGCCAGCGTTACTGGGCCATTGTGAAGGACAACGCCGGCTACTTCACCGGCGCGGGCCGGTCCACCGCGCTCTGGCAATCCGACGACGGCCTCGACTGGCGGCTCTCGAAACACCCGCTGGTGGCGACGATGGAAATTGCGTGGGCGGATGGATCGAAGCAGAAGATGAAGGCGTTGGAACGCCCGCAACTGTTCTTCGAAAACGGCCACCCCGCCGTGCTGTTGTTTGCCACGACCCCCGATGAAAAAGGCGAAGGCGCCTTCAATGTGCGTCTTCCGCTCCGCGCTCCCTGAAAGAGAAGCATCTTGAAACACACACGCCTGCTGGTGTGCATGAATTACTGTTGATGGCGGCGGTCGAAGTCAAAGGCCACCATGATTATGGGACGTGCAGTACGGTGACGCCTTGCTTGGCCAGTTTGGGGAGCAGGGTGGAGCGGGCGGGGTCAACATCGGTGATCAGATAGTCAACCTGGTCGATGGGGCAGATGGAGCAGAGGGCGTAACGCCCGATCTTGCTGCGGTCGGCCAAGATGACCACCTTGTCGGCATTGCGGATCATCACCCGTTCGGCGGCGGCGATTTCTTCGTCGGTGTTGTAGAACCCTTGTTCGGTGACTCCCGCGACGGAGAGAAAGGCCCACGTGGCATGGTATTGCTGGAATCCGTTCACCACGCCGGGACCCACCAGCAGTCCGCCGCGGGCATGCACCTTGCCGCCCGAAAGATACACGTTGGGGGTGGACTTGAGTCCTTTGCGTGCGCCCATGGCTTCGGCAAACCGCAAGGAGTTGGTGAAAATCTGCAGCGGAAAATCCGGCAGACACGTGGCCAGGTGATAGGTGGTGGTGCCTCCGTCGATGAACAGGGCGTCGTCGGGTTTCAGCAGTCCGGCGGCACGGCGGGCGAGCGCGGCTTTTTCTTCCGAGAAGCGCACCTGCCGGAAGACAAATGGCGACATCTGTCCGCCGGCGGGCAAGCCGATGCCGCCGCGAAAGCGCTCCACCACGCCGGCCTCGGCCAAGGCGGCGAAGTCCCTGCGGATGGTGATTTCGCTCGCACCCGTCAATTCCACCGCCCGGCGCATCGAAAGGGTGCCGCGCTCGGAAAGCGCCTGAATAATTTGCTCATGCCGTTCTCGCACATTCATGGGGTAATCCTTCCTGAACGATCAGAAACGCTCGTTAAAATGACCGAAAGATTGCTTTATTGAAACAAAATAATGTTTATCCGTGATCGAAACAAGGTTTTCATGCCGGCATGCAACTGCAACTTGGCATCAAAAGCGACCCCGTGGAATACCGCTATTCCTATGACTGGCTCTTCCGGTTGATGGAGCAGGAACAGATCACGCATCTGCAACTCGGAACCTTTTTTGAAATCTACCAACTGCCGGACGTCTGGTTCACCGACCTGCGCCGCAAAGCGGCGGATCACGGGGTTTCCATTACGAGCGTGTTTACCGCGCACCGCGAACTGGGCGGGTTTTTTCGTGACGATGGCCCGGGCTTCGAGGCGGTGGCGCGTAAAAATTATGAGCGGTTGATCGCCGTGGCCGGATTGCTGGGCGCGCGGTTTGTCGGTTCCAATCCCGGGGCCGTTTTGCGCGACCGGATGGGTACGAAGTCCCAAGGTTCGGAAACGTACCTTAAAAACTTCCGCGATCTGCAGCGCAGGGCAGGAGATCTGGGTATTGACTGGCTGACGATTGAACCGATGTCTTGCCTGGCGGAACCGCCGATGCTTCCTGATGAAATGGACGCCTATATGAACGCGGTCCTGCCGGCCGGGCCGGGCGTGGCGCGAGCCGGTTACTGCATGGACCTTTCGCACGGCTATGCCAACGCACAAAAGGAAATCATCTGCGATCCGCTGGCGTTGCTCCGCTCGGCGCTGGCACACACCTGCGAACTTCACCTGAAAAATACCGATGAATTTTTCCACTCCACGTTTGGCTTCGGCCCCGTGGAGCGGGAGAAAGGCATCATCGATGTGGCGGCCGTGCGCCAGCTGCTGCTGGCCGAAGCCGGAACCCTTCCGGTCAATCCGCTGGTCGGCTACCTTGAAATCGGCGGCCCCAAGTTGGGCCGCGACTATTCCGACGGGGAACTCGAGCGCGATCTGCGCGAATCGCTTGCCTATCTGAAGGTAAGCTGGCTGACCGGTCAGGCGGAGAACGCACCGGTCTCCAGCAAGCCAGATACCTTGGAAACTGTTTCCAAGGTCTGGATCGAGCCGTCCATCATGTGCGCCGATGTCGGGCATCTGGCCGCGGAGGTGCGCCGGCTCGAAGAGGTCGGCGTTCATGCGCTGCACTTCGATATCATGGACGCCCATTTTGTGCCGAACATGCCGCTGGGGCTCGGCACGATCGAACAGATCCGTCCGCTGACAGCGCTGCCGTTCGACGCCCATTTGATGGTCGAGGATCCGGCGTTCTTCATTCCGCTGCTGGCGAAGATCGGCGTGGACTATGTTTCGGTGCATGTGGAAACCCTGCCGCATGCCGACCGAGTACTCTCCATGATTCGCGACCACGGCATGAAGGCCGGGCTCGGCTTCAATCCGGGAACATTGCTGGATTCGCTCGACTACCTCTTCCCGCGTCTCGACTTCGTGCTGATCATGACCGTCAACCCCGGCTTCGCGGGACAAAAACTGGTGCCGACCGCGCTGAAAAAAATTGCGGACTGCCGCGCCCGGCTCGACGCGCTGGGAGCCGATATCCCGATTCAGGTCGATGGCAACGTCAGCTTCGAAAACATTCCCAGCATGGTGGCCGCGGGCGGTGACTGGCTGATTGCAGGAACCAGCAGCCTGTTCTCGAAACAAGCTTCGCGAAAGGAAAACATGGCACGCATGCTCAAGGCCGCAGATGAAGGGCTCGCGCAACGCAAAAAGGCAGCGGACAGAGCCGCGTAAAAGGGGAAAAATGAAGGCACTGATCTTACATGGTGTAGGCGATCTGCGTTACGAAGAGCAGGCGACACCTGAACCGCGGGCAGGCGAAGTGCGCGTGCGCATCGGCTACTGCGGCGTGTGCGGTTCCGATATTCCGCGCTGCTTTGTGAAAGGCACCTATCATTTCCCGACCATTCCGGGACACGAATTTGCCGGCACCGTCGAGGCGCTCGGCGCAGGCGTGAAACATTTTTCCGTCGGAGATCCCGTCGCCGTTTTTCCGCTGCTGTGGTGCGGCACGTGTGCCGCCTGTCAGCGCAAGGCCTATGTTCAGTGCAGCAACTACGACTATCTCGGTTCCCGCTCCGATGGCGCCTTCGCCGAGTATGTCATCGCGCCGGTCCGTAATCTGTTGCCAGTGCCGCAAGGCGTTTCGCTGCGCGAGGCCGCCATGGCCGAGCCGGCCGCCGTCGCCCGGCATGCGGTTGCGCGCGCGGGGGAACTGCAGCCCGGCGCCTCCGTCGCCATCTTTGGCGCCGGACCGATCGGCCTGCTGGTGGCCCAGTGGGCGCGCGCTGCGGGCGGCGATGTGCTGCTCTGCGACATTGTCCCCGAAAAACTCGAGCAGGCCCGCGCGCTGGGCTTCAACAAAGTGTTCAACAGTAAAACCGGAAACCCGGTCGGGTGGATTGAAGAGCAAACCGCCGGCGAGGGCGCGAGCGTCTGCATCGAAGCGGCGGGCGTTCCGGTCACGTTGATTCAGGCCTGCAAGTCCGTGGCCCGCGCCGGATGTCTGGTATTGATGGGGAACCCTTCCGCGGAGGTCACCCTGCCGGCTGCGCTCATCTCGCAGCTGATGCGCCGCGAGGTCAGCCTGCGGGGCACATGGAATTCCTGCTACGATCCAGAAGCTCCGTCCGACGATTGGCGCGAAGCGCTCGCCGCCATGGCCGATGGGCGTTTGCAGGCCGACCGTCTCGTGACCCACGATGTGCCGTTGTCCCGTGGTATCGGCGCGCTCGAAATGATGCGCGACCAGTCTGCCTTCTTCTCGAAAGTCATGCTGCGGCCAGACGAAACCGCTTAGCTTCCATGCATCTTCGATGAAAAATCTCGTTTACTATCTCGATCGGCCCGGCGGAACCTTCACCGCCACCGTAGAAGAAATCGGTGAGCCGGGACCGGGCGAAATCCGCGTGCGCACCTTGCGCACCTCGGTCTGCCAGTCCGATGTGGTTATCTATCGGCAAGGGCTACCCCGGATCAAAGCGTGGCCGGCCGTCATCCTGCACGAAGCCTCCTGCGAGGTGGATGCCGTCGGCGCCGGTGTCACCGGGTTTATGCCTGGCGACCTAGTTGCACTGGGTTGCGATATTCCCTGTGGCGATGCGAACTGCATCTATTGCGGCGATCACGGCACAGGTGACTGGACCAGTTGCCCCAACACGCAGGCCACCGGTCACGAGTTCCCCGGCTTTGCGCGCCAGTATGCCATCCTGCCCGACTGGTTCGTGCGCCTCGGCCCCATCGTCAAGTTCGACCGCAACGTGACCGCCGACGAAGCCTGCCACCTTGAGCCGCTCGCCTGCGGCCTCGAAGGGATGACGCGTGTCAACCACTGCATCGAGCATCGCATCGTCGTGCTGATCGGCGCCGGCTCGCAAAGCACCTATGCCTTGCAATGCGCCCTGGCGATGGGCGCACGCAAAGTGATCGTGATCAATCGCGGCCACGAGCGACTGGAACGCGTCATGAAAGATTTTGCGGACCCGCGCGTGGTCGGGTTGCCGTGGACCGCGGATGTGGTGGAGCGGGTGCTGGAAGCCTGCCTGCCGTTCAACGAGCCGCACTTTGTCATGATCAACGCTTCTGCGGAAGCGGCCTACAAACTGGGCGCCCAACTGATGGGCTACGGCACCGTGCTCGACGCCCACGCCGGGGTGAAAAACGCGGACGGCAAGCCGCGCATCGGGCACACGCTCGACATGAACAACGATATTCACTATCGCCTGCAATGCTATCAGGCCACCCACGGCTCGGGCCTGCATGGCATCCGCCTCGCGCAGCAACTGCTGGCGGAAAAACGCCTGCCGTTGCTCGGTCGCATGACCTATGCCAACGAGCGGTTCCACCACTCGCAGATCCGTGAAGCCCTTGAACGTGCCGACGACCGAAACAGCCTGAAAATCATCATCAACTGGGAAGGAAAGGAAACATGAATATAGAAAAACAATACGCAGTGGCCAAAGACCAATACGCCCAAGCCGGAATCGATACCGATGCGGCGATAGAAAAAGCGCTCCGGGTTCCGATCTCCCTGCATTGCTGGCAGGCCGACGATAACGTCGGTTTTGAAGCCCAGTGCGGAGTCAGCGGTGGCGGCATCCTGGCGACCGGCAATTATCCCGGGCGCGCCCGTAACGGGGCAGAGGTCCGCGCCGATCTGGCCAAGTCGATCTCCCTGATTCCCGGCGCGCAGCGCGTGAATGTCCACTCCTACTATGCGGACTTCACCGACGGCTTTATGGATCGCGACCGGCTTGAACCGAAGCATTTTCAGACATGGATGGACTGGGCGAAAGGGCAGGGCATCAGCCTCGACTTCAACCCCAGTTTCCACGCGCACCCCAAGGCCAACGACGGCTTTACCCTCTCGCACAAGGATGCGGAGATCCGGAACTTCTGGATCGAGCACGGAAAACGCACTCGGAAAATTGCCGCCGCGATGGCGGAGTCGCAAGGCACGCCCTGCAACACCAACTTCTGGATCCCCGACGGGGCCAAGGATCTTGTGGCGGATAGTTGGTCGCCCCGTGCGCGGCTGATCGAATCCTTCGACACCATCTTCGCGGACCAGAGCGTGGATGCCAGCAAGTGTGTGGATTTTGTCGAAAGCAAACTGTTCGGCATCGGCAGCGAAGAATATGTGGTCGGTTCGGCCGAGTTCTATAGCAACTACGCCCTCACCCGGAAGGTCGGCCTCTGCATGGACATGGGGCATTATCACCCGACCGAAACCATCCACGGCAAGATCTCCAGCCAACTGCTCTTCCAGCAGAAAAAACTGCTGCTGCACGTCAGCCGTCCGATCCGCTGGGACTCCGACCATGTCGTCATCTTCAATGACGACCTCAAGAATGTGTTCCTGGAAATCCAGCGGGGCAACGCTTGGGATCGGATGGTGTTCGCGCTCGACTTCTTCGACGCCTCCATCAACCGCATTGCGGCCTATGTGATTGGAACGCGTGCGACCCGCAAGGCGATGCTCTACGCGTTGCTCGATCCGTCCAGGCTGCTGAAACAATATGAGGACGCCGGGAAGAACGCCCAGCGGCTCGCCCTGATGGAAGAGTTCAAGACCATGCCGTTCGGCGCGGTCTGGGACCGGCTGTGCGAAAAAGCCGGCGTTCCGGCCGGAACTGACTGGCTTGCCGGGATGGAAGCCTACGAAGCCGAAACAATCAGTCGAAAATGAGGAGCAGTTGCATGAAGCGGATAGCCATGACGATCCTGTGCGCAGCCGCAGCAATCGCTCCGGTTGCGAGGGGCGCAAGCCGCGCTGCTCGCGAATCACCAGCAGTTCCAAGGTTTGGAAAACTCAGCGTCAGCTTTTTCCAATCATTGGAAAAACAGGGGTCTTAGGGTTCCAATGCTTGGAACTGACGAGCGGGTGTAGGCAATAGTCCCGCCGCACACCCTTCCGCTGGGGCTCGGGGAATACTCTTGACGCCAATAAAACGGTTTCGCTAGTGTTAGCGCCAACGTTTGCGCAATATTACACGAGGCAACATATGAAGAAGATAGCTGTCGGGAACAAACGTTTGCGCCAGAAGCAGGTTCCGCCGCCCGCCGCGAGCCGCCGCGGGCAGGCGAAGCCGCACACCACGCTCAAGCGCATCGCCGACCAGCTCGATGTCTCCATGAGCACCGTCTCGCGCGTGCTAAGCGGCCAGGCCCGCCGGCATCGCATCAGCACGCAAACGGAAACCGCCGTCAGCAACCTTGCCCGCCAGTTCAACTTCGTACCCAACCAGCTCGCGCGCGGCTTGCGCTTGAAGAAAACGCTCACCATAGGCTTGGTCATTCCCGATCTTTCCAATCCGTTTTTCGCGGGCATCGCGCATCAGGTCGCGCTCGGCGCGCGCCAGCACGATTACTCGGTGCTGCTCTGCGACAGTCACGAAAATATCGACCTCGAAGTGCAGGCGCTGGGGTTGCTGCGGCATCGGCACGTCGAAGGCTTGGTGCTCTGTCCGGTCGGCACTTCGGCGGCCCATCTGGAGGATCTGGTGCAAGCGCAGCTGCCGATCGTGCTCGTGGACCGGTACTTCCCAGATCTGTCGCTGCCCTACGTCGCCGCGGATAATCTCACGGGCGCGCACGAGGGCACCGAGTTGTTGATCGGCAACGGCCACCGCTGCATCGCATGTTTGCAGGGCGTGCGCGGGACTTCGCCGAATGAGTTTCGCGTGCGCGGGTATCAGCAGGCGCTCGCGCGGCATCGGCTCCCGGTGGACGCGTCGCTGATCGTCGGCGACAGCTTCGGCGAACAGAGCGGCTACATCGAAACCAAACTGCTGTTGCGGAACCGGAAGGATGTGACCGCCATTTTTGCCTTCAGCAACCTGCTCGCGCTCGGTGCGCTGCGGGCGTTGGCGGAGGAGCACCGGCGAATTCCCGATGACATCTCCATCATCGCCTTCGACGACCAACCCTATGCAGCCTACCTCGCCACGCCCATGACAACCGTGGCGCAACCGTTCTCCGAAATGGGCGACGTCGCGGTGAAATTGTTGTTCGACCAGATCCAATCGCCGGAGCGCGAACCTACAGGCGGAATTCTATTGCCCACCAATCTGATTATCAGACGCTCGGTTAAGAAAATTACGTGTTGACCCACAGGAGCACCATGAAACATAAGCTGCAGATCCTCGTCCTCGCCGGCCTCGTGGCCAGCCTGACGCCCGCGCTAGGCTCCGAAGCGCAAGTCCGCCGGCTGCCCGTGAAAGAGTTCACGGACAAGATGCAAGGTGCGTGGCTCGGCCAGATGATCGGCGTCGGCTGGGGCGCGCCCACCGAGTTCAAGGTCAAGGGCGAGATCATCCCGGAAGACAAAATGCCGCCGTGGAAACCGGAGATGGTGAACCAACACGGCAATGATGATTGCTACGTCGAGATGACGTTCTTGCGAACGCTGGAAGAGCACGGCTTCGATGCCTCCATCCGGCAGGCGGGCATTGACTTCGCCAATAGCGGCTATCCGCTCTGGTGCGCCAATCAGGCCGGCCGTGAGAACCTCCGCAAAGGCATTGCTCCGCCGGACAGCAGTCATCCGAAATTCTCGGCGCACGGCGACGACATTGACTACCAGATCGAGGCCGACTTCTCCGGCATCATCGCGCCCGGCTTGCCGAACGTGGCCATTGCGCTCGGCGAAAAGTTCGGCCGGTTGATGAACTACGGCGACGGCCTCTACGCCGGGCAATTCATCGGCGGCATGTATGCCGAGGCGTATTTCCAGTCCGATCCCAGGCGTTTGATTGAAGCCGGCCTCCGGTGCATTCCGCCCGACAGCCAGTACGCCTTGATGGTTCGCGACATGCTTGCGTGGTCGAAGGAAAACGCCGACTGGGCCAAGACTTGGCAGCTCGTCGAGGAGAAATATCACAAGGACCCACGCTACAGCCACGGGTTGTCGGGCAAGCCGGGCGGCAAAGGCGAAGGCAGCATTGATGTCAAACTCAACGGCGCTTACATCCTGATGGGCCTGCTCTACGGCGCAGGCGATCCTGACAAGACGATGGTCATCGCCTGCCGTGGAGGCCAGGACAGCGACTGCAACCCCGCCAACGCCGGAGGTGTATTTTTCGCCGCCTTGGGCGCGTCGAAAATCCCCGCGCGCTTCATCGAAAAGCTCGATCCCAGCCGCAAATTTAGCTTTTCCGACTACACGCTGCCGAAGGTCTATGAGGTGAGCGAGAAGCTTGTCCGCGTGGCCGTCGCGCGCGCCGGCGGCCGCGTCGAGAAGGACGCCAACGGTGAAGAAGTTTTTGTGATCCCGGTGCAGACGCCGAAGCCGAGCGCACTGGAGCGAACCTGGGAGCCCGGCCCCGCCGCCGACTCGAAGTTCACGCCCGGGGAAATGGCGCAGATCAAAGGCACCCGCGAATACCGCAACGCGAGCCGCGCGCAGACCGCTTCCATCAAACCGCTGCCGTTCAAGATTTCCGCGAAACTATCCGATGCTGCGGAGATGTTGTCGCCATCGGCGGTGGATATCGAGGGTTGGCTCGGCGCGCGCGTTGACGCGAACGAAGCGCAGCGCCTGCTCGTCGTGGACACCGAACCGTTGCTCGCGGGCTTTCGCAAGAAGCCCGGCAGTCATCCGTGGATCGGCGAGCACGTTGGCAAGTGGCTGCACGCCGCCACGCTTGCGTGGGCCAACACCGGTGACGCCGCGCTGCGCGCGAAACTCGACCGCGTCGCCGCCGAGCTGATCGCGACGCAGGAACCGGATGGTTATCTGGGCACCTACGTGCCGGAGCAGCGGTTCATGCTGGTCAAGGGCGCCGACTGGGACGTGTGGTCGCACAAATACAACCTCATCGGCCTGCTCACCTACTATCAGTTCACCGGCAACGAAGCTGCGCTCAACGCGTGCCGCAAGATAGGCGATTTGCTCATCGCCACGTTCCCGGCCAAAAAAAGTATTCTCGCCGCCGGCACGCACGTCGGCATGGCCGCCACCAGCGTGCTGGAGCCGGTCGTGTTGCTCTACCGGCTGACGGGCGATGAGCGTTACCTCGACTTCGCGCGCTACATCGTGAAGTCATGGGACGAACCTAACGGACCGGCGATTCTCAAAACGCTGCTCACCGAGAAGCAGGTCAACAAGGTCGCCAACGGCAAAGCCTACGAAATGCTCTCTAACCTCGTCGGCCTGTGCGAACTGGCGCGCGTCACCGGCGACCGCGAAATGCTGCAGGCCGTGCTCAACGCGTGGCAGGATATCGTGTACAAGCGCCTCTACATTACCGGCAGTGCCAGCGCGGGGGAACATTTCCCGGCCGACCACGTGTTGCGCAACGACGCGCTCGCTCACATCGGCGAGACGTGCGTGACGACAACATGGATCCAGTTCAACCTCGAACTGCTGCGGTTCACCGGCGAGGCGAAGTTCGGCGACGAACTCGAACGCGCGTTCTACAACCATCTCTCCGCGGCGCAGCATCCGCAGGGTCATGACTGGTGCTATTATACCGCACTTGAAGGCCGCAAGCCCTACGATAAGGGCATCAGTTGCTGTCAGTCCAGCGGCCCGCGCGGCATGGCGCTCGTGCCGCAGTCGTCCTATCTCGCCAGCCGCGACGCGCTGCTTGTGAGCACGTTCGAAACGTCGCGCGTCACGCTGGAAATCGGCGGCCAGCAAGTGACCGTCGAGCAACAAAGTCAGTTCCCGCGCCGCGGCGAGTCTGTGCTGACGTTGCACCTCGCGAAGCCCGCGACGTTCGCTGTCAAAATCCGGGCGCCCGCTTGGGCCGCGCCCGTTACGGTGGCAGCGGCCAGCATTCAATCTGGTTGGGCGGTGTTGCCCGCGCGCGAGTGGAAGGACGGCGACCGCATCGCCATCAAATTTAACCTCGCCGCGCGCCTCGTCGCCGGCGACTACGGCAACACGGGTCGCGCAGCGCTCATGTGGGGACCGTTCGTGCTCGCCTATGACCAGAAGCTGAATCCCGATCTGCCCAAGCCCGGCGCGCTCGGCTTGGTCGAGTCGCAGCCCCCCTTCACGCTGCAGTCCGGTACCACGCTGGCCTTTAGCACGAAGGTGGTTGGTGCGACGGGCAGCAAGCCTGTGCCGGCGCGGTTCGTGACGTTCGCCGATGCCGGCGCCGAGGGTGGCGTCTATCGCATCTGGCTGCGCGCGCCGGGTGTGGCGGCGACGGCCCTTGATTCCCTGCTGGCCGACGGCACCGAAAGCCGGTCGCGCCAAGGCAATCAACACGGATCCATCAAGGACGACGATCTCGACAGCATCGTCGTGACCTTCGATGGCAAGCGGGCGCAGGAAGATTGGTTTGCCGTCACGCTCGCTGCGCCGGTGAGCATCCGTCATGTTGTTTTCGCGCACGGAAGAAACTTCCCCGACGGCGGCTGGTTCGACGCCCGCGCCGGCAAACCGCGCATGCAAGTCCAGCGCAGCCAGGGCGGCGCGTGGGAGACGGTCGGCGAGTTTAGCGACTATCCCGCCACGACCGCGACCAACAACGGGCAGTTGAAGTCGGGCCAAACGTTCACCCTCCGCCTCTCGAACCCGGAAAAAGTTCTGGCCGTGCGCGTCCTCGGCGTGCCGGCCGGTGGCAACAACCCGAAACAAGCATTCTCGTCGTGCGCCGAGTTACAGGCGTTTGGCGAGTGAAAGGAGCCGGTCATGGTAATCGTTGAATCGTATTCGGTCGCCGTGCTGATGTGCCTCATCACGATGTTGTGTTGGGGCTCGTGGGCCAACACGCAAAAACTCGCCAGCAAGGAATGGCGGTTCCAACTCTTCTATTGGGACTACGCCATCGGCGTGTTGCTGCTCGCGCTGATCCTCGCGTTCACGCTGGGCAGTTCCGGCAGCGTCGGCCGCAGCTTCATTCCCGATCTGCAACAGGCCGACCTGAAATGGCTCGGTTCGGCGTTCCTCGGCGGCGTGATCTTCAACCTCTCGAACATCCTGCTCGTCGCCGCGATTGATATCGCCGGCCTTGCCGTCGCGTTCCCTGTCGGCGTCGGCCTCGCGCTCGTGCTCGGTGTCGTCACCACCTACTTCGCCAAGCCGGAAGGCAACGTGCCGATGCTCGCGGCGGGCGTCGCGTGCGTGATGCTCGCGATCGTGCTCGACGCGCTCGCCTATAAAAAGCTCGCCAGCACCGGCCAGAAGGCACCCGTAAAAGGTATTGTCATTTCCGTCGCCGCCGGTTTGCTGATGGGCTGGTTTTATAGTTTCGTCGCGCAGGCGATGGGCAAGATTGATCTGACGACGCAAGCGCTTGAAATCGGAAAACTGTCACCTTACTCCGCCATCGTGCTCTTCAGCGCCGGCCTGCTCGCCTCGAATTTCCTGTGGAACAGCATCATGATGGTGAAGCCGTTCACCGGCGCGCCGGTGCCGTTCGGCGATTACTTCACCAAGGGCAACGTGCGCCTCCACGCCCTCGGCATCCTCGGCGGCATTATCTGGAATCTCGGCATGGGCTTCAGCATAGTCGCCAGCACCGCCGCCGGCCCGGCGCTCTCCTACGGCCTCGGGCAAGGCGCGACGCTCGTCGGCGCGTGCTGGGGCGTATTCGTCTGGAAAGAATTCAAAGGCGCGCCCGCCGGCACCGGCAAACTCCTCGCCGCGATGTTCCTGTTCTATCTAATCGGACTCGGCGTCCTAATCGCCTCGAAAGTGTGAGGGCACTATGAGTAAGAAACCCATCATCGTTGTCGGCAGTTCCAACACCGATATGATCATCAAACTGGAGCGCATTCCGCTCCCCGGCGAGACGATACTCGGCGGCGAATTCGTCACGGCGGCCGGCGGCAAAGGAGCGAACCAGGCCGTTGGCACGGCGCGCGCTGGCGGGCAGGTCACGTTCATCGCCCGGGTCGGCGCGGACATGTTCGGAGACCAGGCGGTGGCCGGATTCATCAGGGAAGGCATCAACACCGACCATGTCCTGCGCGACAAGTCCCGGCCGTCAGGCGTAGCGCTGATTTTCGTGGCCAAGGATGGCGAGAACAGCATCGCCGTGGCCGGCGGTGCGAACGGCGGGCTGTCCCCGGCGGATGTGCGGCAGGCGAAAAACGTATTCGTCGGCGCGGGTATGTTGGTCATGCAACTGGAAACTCCGCTGGCTACTGTGCAGGCAGCGGCCGATCTGGCGACAAAGGCCGGCGTTCGCGTGATCCTCAATCCAGCGCCTGCCCAGCCGCTCCCGGACAAACTGCTGAAGAAGATCTCCATCATCACGCCGAACGAAACCGAGGCCGAGCTGCTGACCGGTATCAAGGTTGACAGCGATGCCGGCGCAGCGAAAGCCGCCGACAAACTGCTCGCGCGTGGCGTCAAGACCGTGATCATCACGCTGGGTTCACGCGGGGCGTTTGTGGCCGGTGAGGGCGTGGCCGAACTGGTTCCGGGCTTCAAGGTCAAAGCGGTGGACACCACTGCCGCAGGCGACACGTTCAACGGCGCGCTGGCCGTTGCGCTGGTGGAGGGGCAGACGCTGGGGCACGCCGTCCGTTTCGCGAATGCGGCGGCGGCCATTTCCGTCACGCGGCTGGGCGCGCAAACCTCGGTGCCAACACGCAAAGAAATCGAAAAGCTCCTGAAAAACAAGAGCGGAGGCGAAACCTTCAACTGCCAGTTGGCGGCACCTGTGAAGGTGCTCGGTGTCCGGGTTGTGGGCAAACCGGCGTGCGGTAACAAACCGAAGCAGGCGTTCTCCTCGTGCGCCGAGTTGCAGGCGTTTGCGAAGTAATAGGGGAAGAGAAAATGGTAATGAAAAAAATTGTACCGGCTATTTTGGGTGTTCTGGCGTTGCCGTGGCTTATTTCATGGTCCTTCAAGAAAGACAGTCAACCTGCCACGCTGGAGCGGCTTTATGCGGGCTTTCAGGAGCCGGGTGCGGCGTTCCGTGCAAAGCCCTTCTGGTCGTGGAACGGTGATCTGAAAAAGGAAGAGTTGCTCAGACAGGTCCATGTGATGAAGGAAATGGGTTTTGGCGGTTACTTCATGCATTCGAGGACGGGACTCAAAACAGAGTACCTGGGAGAGCAATGGTTCGACCTGACCCGTGCCTGCGCAGATGAGGGAGAAAAACTAGGTCTGGAGTCGTGGTTGTACGATGAAGACCGCTGGCCTTCCGGTACGGTTGGCGGACTGGTCTGCAAAAACCCGCTTTACCGCGCCAAATTTCTCAACATGAAGAGCCTCCCGGCATCTGAATTTGTATGGAGCGAAACGATCCTTGCTGCTTTTTCAGGTGACGTGGAGGGGTTGAACTGTCGGAGTTATCAGCGGCTTTCCCGCGCGACCCCTGCCGAAACATTCAAAAATAAAACCATCTTGGTATTTGATGTGGTTGACCGACTCGAGGACAATTTCTTTAACGGGTACACCGATGTTGACCGGCTCAACCCGGATGCCACGCACGAGTTCATTCGTCTGACCCATGACCGCTACAAGAAAGAATGCGGCGGCAGACTCGGGAAATCCATCCGCGGCATATTCACCGATGAGCCCCATCGTCAAAGCGTCATGACCGCGTTCAGTAATCCGTCCAGAGATTTTTTGAAGCAGACGCCCTGGACTGGCAAATTGCCGGAGTATTTTAAGGCGAAATATGGATATGACATTGTGGATAAGTTGCCAGAGTTGTTTTTGCATCCTGAAGGCAAGCAGGTCGCTCAGGTCAAATGGCACTACATGGAAACGCTCCAGCAACTGTTCCTCGGCAACTGGGTGAAGCCTTATGCTGACTGGTGCAAAAAGAACAACATGATCTTCACCGGGCATTTCCTGCATGAGGACACACTGTCCTCGCAGTCGGCTGTGCAGGGTTCCCTGATGAGAGCGTATGAATACATGGATTATCCTGGCGTTGACATTTTAACTCAATATAACGTGAATTACTGGATTGCCAAACAGGTTCAGTCAGCAGCCCGGCAGACCGGAAAGAAATGGATACTCTCCGAATTGAACGGCGTCACTGGCTGGCAGGCCAATTTCCAGACCTATAAAGCCATCGGCGACTGGCAGGCCTTGTTCGGTATCAACCTGCGGTGTCCCCATTTGTCGTGGTACACCATGGAGGGCGAGGCCAAACGGGATTATCCGGCGAGCATCCTTCACCAGTCATCCTGGTGGAAAGACTACAGCTATGTGGAAACCTATTATGCCAGGATGGGATACTTGCTCTTTCAGGGGAATCCAGTTTGCGACGTCTTGGTGATCAACCCGGTTGAGAGCATCTGGGCTCAGATCTACAGCGGCTGGGCCAAGGGGTTGGCCACCGTTGATCCTTCCATTTTGGCGGTTGAAAAAGCCTATAAGGATCTCTTCCATTGGCTGCAGGGCAACCAGATTGATTTTGATTATGCGGATGAAGAGATGCTCGGACGGCTTTATGCGGTGAGTCATAAAGCAGGAAAAGTACCGCTGCTGAAGGTGGGCGAGGCTTCCTATCAGACCGTGGTGGTCGGCAAGATGACCACGATTCGGTCCACCACGCTGAAGGTGCTGGAGGAGTTCATCGCTGCGGGAGGCAAAGTGGTTTTTGCGGGAGAGCCTCCCGCCATGGTTGACGCGCTGCCCTCGGGCAAAGCTTCGTTGCTGGCCGCCAAAGCCGACAAAGTGTCCTTTGAGCAGGAGCCGCTTGTCAATCTTGTCAGGACGTATTCTAAGCCAGCGGTGCAGGTGGTTGATTCCAAAACAGGAAAGAACATTGCGGACATTTTCTGTCAGGTGAGGAAAGACGGCGACCGGCTGATCATTGCGGCGCTGAACGTCAATTCGGAGAAACGTTTTCAGGAGGCGACGCTTAAAATCACAGCCGACGGGAATGTTTCAGAATGGGATTGCGCCACGGGTAAACGCTATCGTGTTCAATCCGCGAAAGCGGACGGCGGTCTGGCCCTGTCAACCTCTTTTGAGCCTTCAGGCGAGAAGCTGTATGTCCTTTCGCCCTTGGAAATAAAGGGGCTGGAAGCGAAGCCGGAACTTTCGGGAAGCAAAGTGGTGCCGCTGAAGGGGCCATACAATTATAAGCTCGGCGAAAGCAATGTCTGTGTGCTGGACATGGCACAGTGGCAGATCGATGCCAATCCGATGAATCCTGAAACGGAAATTCTGAGAGCGGATCAGGCTGTCAGAAAATACTTCGGATTTAAAACCCGCGGCGGGGAGATGGTGCAGCCCTGGTTCAAAGCCAAATATGAGCCCAAGCCCGAGATGAAGGGCAGAGTCAAGTTGCTCTTCACTTTCTTCATAGATTCCATTCCAACGGGTGCGGTTGATTTGTGTTTGGAGGCACCGGAACAGTTCAGGCTCAAACTGAACGGACATCCGCTGAAGTTGGAGGCAGGCGCAATGTGGATTGATATCGCATTCAAGCGCTTTGGCCTGCCGAAGGAATACCTGAAGGCCGGCGAGAATATCCTGGAGCAGGAGGTGGATTTCAGGGAAGACCTCAACCTTGAGGCGCTGTACCTTCTCGGGAATTTCGGGGTGAGCCTGAACGGGCATGTGAAAACCATCACTGCGCTCCCGGAGAAATTGCAGGTCGGCGATGTCACCACGCAGGGGTTGCCGTTTTATTCCGGCTCGATCCGGTATGAACTTCCCGTCACTCAAGACGAGGCAAGAGCCGCTGCTGGAAACAAACCAGTATCCCTGCACCTGCCGGCCTTCGAAGCGGCCTGCGCGAAGGTTGGCGCAAAGGGGAAGATGGTGGCCTGGCATCCGTTCAGCGTGGATGTGACGAGTGATCTGAACGAAGCGGGCACACTTGAACTGGAGCTTATTTTAACCCGGAGAAATACGTTTGGCCCGCTGCACCAGACGCCTTTCCAGCGGACGACCGGCCCGGCGAACTTCATAACGGGAGGAAAGGGTTTCACCCTGCACTACGTGCTGTTTTCGCATGGGCTTCTTGCTCCCCCGGAACTGGTTTATTCAGTAAAATGAAGAAGATTTCGCACAAAGAACGGGAATAAACGAAGGAATAACTTTTATCAACGAATTAAACGAATGGAACGAATTGGAATTAGCTTAATTCGTTAAATTAGTTAAAAAACAATTTTAAGTTATAGAAAAGGAGACAGCATGAATAAAAAAGAGAGAAAGTATAGCTATCTATGGTTGAGCCTCGTGCTCATGCTCGCCACGGTGCAGGTGCAAGGGGCGAACGGCAG
>CAIWHP010000021.1 GCA_903912445.1 uncultured Lentisphaerota bacterium | reverse complement strand
CTGGCTCGCCGAGGGCTCGGTGCTCTCCTGCTTGGACAGCTGGCTCCGAAGGGCCGCGAGTTCGCTCAGGGCGCGTTGCAATTCGGGCGCGCCTTCCACCATGAAGCTGCGCAGGCTGGCAATCCTCACCTCCTGGGCTGTCACCTGAGCCTTGAGGGTGGCCACCCCGGCCAGCGCCACGGCCGGATTCGACTTGAGCGTGGTATCGGAGACGCCGGTGGCGCGCAGCGCGCTTTCAGCGCGCACGAGAGCGTCCTTCGTGGCCTGCAACTGCTTTTCGAAGAAGGCGCGCCGTTGCTGGGCATCGGTGACGGCCAGCCGGCCGAGCACGCGCTGGAATTCTTCAACGACGCTGTTGGCCATGGCGGCGGCAACCTTGGGATCGTGATCGTCGACCTCCACGACGATCAGACCGTCCCGGCCCCCACTGATGCGGAGGTTGGATTGCAGCTCGGTGAGAGCGTCCGCCCTGAGCTTGGATTCGTAACGTTCGACGAGTTTGTACTTGTCGATCAAGGCATCGGCGATGGAGCGACTGCGGGCAAAGGACACGTACTGGTCCATCGGGTTGCGAAACGCTCCCGCGCCCCCCGCCAGCCCGCCCAGGTTGCCCAGACCGGCCAACATGCCCGCGGCCAGGCTCGGCTGCTGCTGCAGGGGGGGGATGAATGCCGTCCGCGCCGTGAAGGTCGGACGGATCAAAAACGAGAGGCCCACCGCCACCACACCCACCGCCAACGGCACGAACACCAGGAGGCGGAAGTTCTCCAGGACGACCTGAAGCAAGTCCAGGAGGCGGATGTCGTTCGCCACCGGGGCAGCTCCCGAGACAGTCGGGGAGGAGTCTTGCATGGCGAGTTCCGGACGGGCGTCTGCCGTCATCGCAGGGTCTTGATGGCAGCCGCGGCCAGACCGAAATTGCTCAGGATCTGCGTCCAGTCCTTTGCGCCTCGCACGAATGCGTTCCACGGGGTTTCGCGGTTGGACAAGTCAGGCACCACCAAGGTGTCGCCAGGCAGGAGGGGCAGGCTCATGAGTCGGTTGCCTCCGAAGAAGCTGCTGCCGTCGCGGCTGTGCGCCACGCTGCCGTCCGCACGCACGACGAAGATGTTGGCTTCATCGGCCTCGGGGTTGATGCCCGCCACACTCAGGTACTGCCTGACGGTTCTGCCAGAGCGCCACAGCAGGGCGTTTTCGTTGGCCACCGCTCCTACCGCGAACACGAACCCGGGGCGAGGGGGGATATAGACCACATCCCCGTCTTCCAGAGGCAGGGGCGGAAGGGCGTCAGCCGCGCGGATGTCTGGATCCAGCTCGAGGGCGATGCGCCCGTTGGGTTGCAGAGCGCGAAGGCGGTCGAGCTGGCTCTTGCGGGCCGCTTCGTCGGCTGCCTGCAAGCGGGCAGCGGCAGCGGGATCGGTGTTGGAGAGGTTAGCGGCCTGACGCGTGCCCGCGGCGCTGAGGGTGGCTTCCAGCCGGCGCAGGGCCTCCTCCAGCGCCTTGCGCTGCTTCTGACGGGTGCTTTCGCGCGAGAACTCCGTGCCGTACAGGTAGGCCTGCGGGGTGATGCCGCCCGCGCGACCCAGCAAGGCGGGCAAGGTCTCGCCTGG
>CAIWHP010000020.1 GCA_903912445.1 uncultured Lentisphaerota bacterium | reverse complement strand
TGTGCAAGTGGGTATTTCAACTTGAGCGGTGCCAGCGCACGTGGTCCACACGGAAACGAACATACCGCCAGCGCCGTCAAAAAATACAAAAGCTGCCGAGCATCACCAGCCCAAGCCGAAAACAACTGAAGAACATAAAATTGAATTTGTCTGGGCAGCCTCAATAACCGATTCAAAAATTGCAACGAACTTCTGCAACAACAAAACGCTATGTTCTCTGTTTAAAACCACTGGAGAACCGGAAATAATTACGCAGAAAGTAGTCGGAATGAAGGGTGATTATTCATTCAAATCGAAGGATGGGCAATGGAAGATGTTGGCCGGGAAAAACGGGCTCCAACATGCGGAAGAACCGACTGCGACAAATATTGCTCTGGTCCGCTTTGAATGTGAAAGTGTCGCGCTTTTGATCGGCTACTCTCCATCGAAACTCAAGCGCAAATCCGATGCGGAATATCAGTTCAACTCTGGCCTCAATGTGTTTCAAGAATTATCTAATGTGATCAAAACGGCACGCGTGAAGATTGCGATGCAACGCCACCCCAAGATTGATGTTCTTTTTGAGGTTCCCGTTGCAGTCCGTGCTGACGGATTAAGCTTTGCGTATAGAGCTACAGAAGATTATAAGAAATTAATTGACAGGGATCCTGAGAGAGCGCCTACAAAAGAGATCAAAGGGTTTCTTGAAGAGCTAACTTCTGAAGCAAACAAGGGGAATGTTTTCAAATGCCTTGCAAAAAATACATCGTGCAGCAATTTTGTCTGGAGTGCAGTGGTCAAGTCTCCCCGGGGCTCGAAAACCAGCCTGGAACTCAAAGATGTTCCTCATCGTAAAGATATCGATCAGTTGCTAGGCAAGGATGCAGCAGACTGGAGAAAAAACGATGTTGACGAGCCGCTCGTATCTTTCAAGGAAAAGTATAATGATGGGATAAGTCGAATAGATGATAAACTTCACAAGCAAAATGCGGCAGATGTAGATCAAAACTGCGATTACGTTGCGACGGATGTGCTCAAGAACCAGAAGCCCTTGGTGCACAAGCTGGGTCCGGTGCTGCCTGAACCTGAAAAGCCAGATAAAGACAGAGGCAAAGAACTGCAGCGGAGGCGGTTTAACGAGAGGCGAGCGATAGTAGAAAAAATTGACAATGATTTTTTTAAGAAAGATATTCAAGGATTGAAGAATAAATTGCAGGCTTGGCGAGCAGAGGTAAATCAAAATGTATTAAAAGCGCTTCAAGACCGTGCATCAAGAATAGAAAAGGATCCCGAGGTTGAGGTGGTCAGTGTTGAGTGCCTGATTTCTAACCATGTCATCCTGAATTGGAGCAAGGCGGATAAATGAGGATGGACGGGGGCAACCGTCAGCAGGATGCGGGGGGCAGGGAACCGCCGCCGTTGCCGAATATTTCGCAGAAACAAGCGCAAGGGACTCAAGGTAGCGACCAGTCAATACAGCGAGCCCAAACGGAACCCCGGATCAAGGTGTCGTTTGATAACGCGACACACGGGGTGGTGCGTAAACCAATAGCGGCGTCACCGCTGCAGTTAAAAGACCGAGAAGACGGCGAGCCGATGATGCGGAAGCCGGCGCAAGGCGGGAACGTGATTTCTTCTGGCAAGCATGAGCCGCGAGTACCGTCAAGGCCAGCTTGGGGGATGTGGGCGGCGGCGGTTACGATGCTCGGTGTCTTTGGCGGAGTGTTGTTGTGGACGCTGCAGCCTCATGCTCCGGCTTTGCGCGGAGGTCCGGAGGATGGTCTCGCAGCAGAAGCCGCCACCAATAGCCTGCTGCGTCTGACGAACCAGGCGGCGGTAGCGGCGCTAGGTGCCGCAACGAATTCAACGCCATCCTCCATCAATTTTTCAGGTTCCGTTTCTGCGCCTACAAACGAACCGCCTGTCCCTGTCGCGCCCACCCAAGGGATGTTGGCCGCGCAAACAAGTTCGTCCCCGCAAAGCGTCGTTGATGCGCCGGCCCGCCAGCAACCGGTTGTTTGGGTGGCGACCAGCGATACCGCGTTATCCCAGGCTGAGGTCGCGGTATTCGCCAACCCCGCGGCGCAATGTCTGCTTTATTCGCGGGCGGGGCGGCTGCGCTATCGCATCACCCGCCCGAGCAAAGCGCCGCTGACGGCGAAGTATTATTTCAAGACGGACGACGACTCGTTCCGGCTGGATATCTCCAAAATCGGAGCGCGCATCGAGGGGGACACCGGCAACCTAAGCCTGGTGCACCTGCAAAACGGTTGCACCAACCTGGTTCTGGTTGTTGCGCCCCTCCCGCTGGCGCAAAGCTCGGCCGGTATCTTGGAATGCACGTGGGAGAGCCCCGCGCTTGAACTGCTGGCGACCCAACTTGAGGTCCGTATTTCCGTTGATCTGCCGGGCCTGGGCGTGACGAATCTTGCGTGCCGGATGCGGACCCAACAAAGTCGCACCAGCGTGGACTACGCCTCCATGGAGTTCGTCCGTGCCTGGCAAAGCAAGTGGGAGAGTGGCGGCCAGGCGCGCGCCAAACGATTGCGGCTGCTGCAACAGGAAATTGCGAACGCTTCGTCGGATCTTGGCAAACAACTGGCCGACGCGCAACTTGAGGCAGGCCTGAACCTCACGGCGGTCAAGCAAGCGCTTTGGGGCGTCATGGCACAGTATGAGCGGGTCACCCTGCAGGAAGTGGATCGGGACTTTTTGGAGGCTGAGCGCCGTGAGCAGATGGGGCGAAATTCTTTTTATAATTCTGCGGTCACCAATTCCGTGCGCAGGAGAAGCAGCCGGGGATATAGCAGTGGCAAGACGAATTATATGTCCACCGTCACCGATCCCGCCCGCAGGGATCTCAGCCGGGGTGTCTTCAGCAGCACGACGAACGATCTTGAGCAACTGACGCAGACCCGCAAGCTGGTTCGTTCCGTCTTTGCCCGAAAAGATGCGGTGGCCGCCTATCAAGCCGCGCTTGACCTGTTTCAAAACACGCGGACGGCCGAATCCATTCGGGCTGCGGCCCGGCAGGCGGTGGGGCAGTCTTTGCAGCAGATGATCCAGACCGTGGAAAAGGATCAGCTGGCCATCTTGCGATGCGAGGTCTTGGGCATCGGGCTGGACGGGCAGCGGGTGTTGGTCATGCAATGGAGCGCGAAAAAACAATGAGCATAGCCGATCAGGTCACCAAGCAGATCAAGGGCTTTCTCGAGCACAAAGAGACGCCCGACAACGAAGCTCTCCGCCGCCTGGCCACGCGTTATCAGGAGCACTGCACCCAGGCGAACACCCGGCTCGGCCAGGTGGGCGCGTTGATCAACAAGAGCATGGTGAGCGAGGCGCTGCGGCTGGCCGCGACGGAGCCGCCGCTGCTGGAACTCTGTGCCGAACTCAACTTCGTGGGTGCAGACGAGTGGCGGGACTTCTGCGCCCGCCAAGGCTGGCCGGCGCCGGAACCGATCCCCGCCGCCGCCATCGCTTTGCTGACCGAGACTTCCGCTACGGGTGGCGCGCTGGAACCGCTGCTCAAGGAATATCGCAAGGCGGTGCGTGCGGGCGATACGCAGCGCGTGGTCCGGCAGCTGCGCCAGATTGCCAAGCTGGATGCCAAGAACAAGACTTGGATTGAGGATTTGCGGCAGTTCGAGCAGAAGCGTCTGGGCGAAGTCCAAGGCCTGCTGCAGGCGAACGCACAGAAACTCAGCAAGGAAGCGCTCCTCGCCTTGCTGGCGGAGCTGGATGCCTTTCCGGTAGCCAATACCGAAGCCGGCCGCCTGCGCAAGGTGGCCACCGCCGCACTGAAGGAGATCTACGCGGGTGAAGCGGGTGCGGAAGGCGCCAAGCTGATTGGCGAGTTGAGTGCGGCCTATGCCGCCCAGGATCTTGCACGGGCGACCTCCGTCCTGCAGCAATACGAGACACTGCAAAAGGCCGGAAATTTCCAGCCGACGCTCCGGCTGCAAACGCAGTACGACGAGGCGATGGAGTGGCTGCAGCAAGAGCAAAAGCAGCTCGCCGATCAAAAGGTGTATGACGAGACCCTCGCCACGCTGACGCTGGAACTGGAGATGGGTTACGCCGAGAAAGTGGAGGAGCGGCTCGGCCAGCTGATGCGGCTGGGGCGGTCCCTCCCGGAATCCGTGGAACAGCGCGCCAAGGCGTTGTTGAAGCAGCATCGCCTTGAGAAGAAGCGCCGACTCCGCCTGACTATGATTCTGACGACGGTGGTGCTGTTGCTGCTGGGTGCCGGGGCGACGTTCGCCTTCATGCACTACCAATTCCAACACGAGGTGGCTGCCGCGGAGGCGGAACTGGCGCAGCTGTTTAAGGCCCATGATCGCACCGGGTTTGAAGCCTGCCTGGCGGCCTTGGAAGATAACAAGACCAAGGTGTTCGACACGCCGACCATCCAGGTCTGGGCGGCCCGGAAAGCGGAATTGCGGCGGCTCGAGGAACAGGTGCAGGCGACCTGTCAGAAGACCCTGGCCCGCCTGGATGCCGTGCGCCAGAATGGGTTCAGGGAAGAGCGCTCGCTGATCTCCAACCTGGTGGCCCAGGCCCAGGCGTGCGCCCCCAAAGGCGAGGACCACAACCGCATCGCCCTGTTCCTCGCCGCCTGGACGGCGCAACAGCGGAAGGCGCTAGCTGGCAAGGATACCGATGCGCGCGCGTTGCTCGGACAGATCGGCGAAAACCTGCCAGGGGCGGACGCCTTCGCCGCCCAGAATCCCGAGGAGCTGAGGAAAAAAATCGCGGCGGCGCAAGACCTGCTGGCGCAGGCCGGAAAAATCGAAGAGGCCTCGCCGGAACTGCTCCAGCAACTGCGCGCCCACAAGGCCAAGGTCGGCGAGCTGGCGAAGGGCATGGAGGCGCGCCAGGAACTGATCGCCGCCATGGCCACGGCTTCCAGCCTCTACGACTATATGGAGATGCTGCGGAAATACGTCACCGTTTTCCCCGGCGATTGGCTCTCCAAAAACTTTTCACGCTGGCTGGAAAACGAGACGCTGTATAAGGAGTTCTCCGCGGTCATCACGTTGGAGCTGAGCAACCGGGTGTGGAATGCCACCGCCGGCGAACTGGTGCAGCGTGATAAGCGGCTGAAGGAGAAATGGGCGGAAGTCCAAGGCGCCATCGCGTCGCTGGGCGAAGATAAGGAACTCGTGGACCTCTATGTGGCCAGCTATCTGGCGGAGGGCGGCGTCCGGCGCCAGGTGTTCTTCAAGGGCAAGCCGCATGACCTTACGACAGGCGTCGTCGGGTATGGGGGCCTCGCCTATGAACCCAAGACCAATGACCAGCAGGCCATCTTCAAGACGCTGAACAAGCCGCGCGATGCTTTCGAAGATACACAGGGCAAGTTGCTCCCGCACTGCATCTGGGTGAAAGCTTTGATTGCAGAAGCGGGGCGCACCACCTCCGAGCTCAGCGATCTTTTCCTGCTGAACAAAATGTCGGAGCTGAAAGAAAAAAACGATATTCCCGCGCTGTTGCGCCTGCGCCTCATCAGCTTCTTGATGGATCGGTTTTTGGACTTGTCTGGCTCCGCCGAGGGCTCAACTTGGGCACTCCTGGCGGGCAAACTGAAAGGGGTGGATCAGGATCTCTCCTGGCTTTGCACTGGCAGTCCGGCGGTGCAGGCTGCGGGCCAAAAGGCAACGGCGATTCTCGTCGAGAGCTTCAGCGACAGCCGGCAATTGGGCCTTTATCGCGCCGAGTGGCTGCTCAAGCGGGCGGCTGTCGACCGGACCGTCCAATGGGTCGGCTTCGCCCCCTTCAAGGAGGGTGCGCCGGCGGTCATGACCTCGAAGCAGGCGACCTTGGAAATCTGGGTGGTTCGGCCTGCCCTTACGCCCGATTCATTTGAGATCCGTGTGTGGGAAGAGCAGCGCGGCGCGGAACGGGTCCATTACGAGGCCGCGCTGCCGGGTGAGCCGCTCTTCGCTCCTGTCGCCACCAAGAGCACCCGCATCCTGTTACAAGAGATCAAGAACACATCCGGCATTGCCGATCTGAATCCGGCCTCATGGAAGAGCATCCCTTGGCCCTCGAACTTGCGCCGTTAAACGCAGCAAACCTTGATACCCATGCCCTCCGACGATCAACCGTCCTACGACTTTTTTGTCTCCTATGCCCGCAAGGACGACGCGACCGGTTGGATCACCCAATTCATTGAGGAGCTCCTCGCCGAGCACAAACGGTTCTCCGCAGGACACGAGCTGCATCCCTTCTTTGACAAGCATGCCATCACCACCGGTGCGGACTGGCAACTTTACCTGGCCAGCGGCGTGGCGCACTCGCGGCTGTTCCTCGCCTTTATCTCTCCGAACTACCTGGCCAGCGAGTGGTGCCGCAAGGAATGGCGCGCGTGGCTCAACGTCGAGGTCGCCCAGCACATCCTCACGGCGGGCGTCCGCCCGGTTTATATCGTCGAGGTGCCCGGCCTGACCGGCCTGGGCGTGCTCCCGGAGCAGCAGCTCGCCGAGCAACTCGCCGAGCTCTCCACGATGGAGGGGGACGACCGGCACAAGTTCCTGGCGGAGATGCCCGCGGTCGTGAAGCACCTCCGCCGCCGCCAGCTCACCCACAACCAGACCTTCTGCGATGTCCATTCTTTTTATGACGCCGGCATCGCCGCCCTCAAGCGCGCGGACCTCCGCCTGGTCCTCAACGACCTGGCCCGCGACCTCCAGCGGCACGCGGAGCTCATCGCCCAAGCCGAGGCCAGCAACCGTGACAGCACCGTCCCGGCCTACAACAAGAACTTCACCGGCCGGCTCGATGAACTCCTGGCCCTGCGCGAGCGGCTGATCAAGGACGACCGCACGGGCGCGGTCTATGGCATCCAAGGGCTGGGCGGCATGGGCAAGAGCGAGCTGGCCTTCGCCTACGCGCACGCCTTCGCCAGCGCATATCCCGGCGGGCGCTTTCTGATCCGCTGCGAGGGGAAGACCTCCTTGCGCGACGCCCTGCTGGGGCAGGACGATTTGACCGCCGTGTTTCGCGACCACATCAGCGACGCGGAACGCAGGCAACCCGAAACGTTCTTCGCCGCCGTCATCGCCTGCCTGCGCGACCGGCTCGCTCGGCTCGGCCATATTTTGCTCGTGCTCGACAACGTCACCGACCCGGACCTGCTGGCGCGCCGGCAGACCGACCTGCTGACCGTGCTCGGGCCCAACCTCCACTTGCTGGCCACCACGCGGCTCGCCCGGCCGGAAGGCGGCCAAGAGACCTGGCTGGCCTTGGGACAGCTGCCCGACGATGACGCGATGGATCTGCTGGAAAAATATCGGCCGTTCACCAGCGGGAGCGAGCGCGCGGCTGCCCGGCGCATGGTAAAACGGTTCGGCGGATTCACGCTCGCGGTCGAGTTGGTCGCCGCGCATCTCCGGGCGCATCCCGGTGTAACTTGCGAGCAGATGGCGGACACGGTCGGGTTGGAGGACTTGGAAGACAGGGCGGTGCTGCACTCCGGCGAAGCCACGCTGCGCTACGACCAACAAGACCGCCGGCTCAGCGCTGTGCTCGCCCCGACCTTGGCTGCGCTCTCTCCGGCGGAGCGGCGCGCGGTGGAATACGCCGCCTTCCTGCCCCCCGACCAGGTGGCGCTGTCGTGGCTGCGAACGCTGGTGGTGGCGGACTTCCCGGCGATTGCCCAACCTGCACGGCTGCTGCATCCCTGGGACGATCTCTGGCAGCGGTTGGAGAAGCTGGCCCTGTTCACCCGCCCCGATCCGGCCGACGGAAGCCCGGTGCCGCACCTGTTGCGCGTCCACCGGCTCGTGCAGTCGGTCGTGCGGAAAGGGTTGCCTGCCACAGAGACCAGCAAGCGCCAGCAGGTGCTGGACGCGCTCGTGAACGAACGTAATCTGGCCTTGGCGCAGAGCATTTTTTGCCGGGATAACAGCTGGGAGCTTGAGCCGCTTGAGGCCCTGGCCAACCTCTGGGCCGATCAAGAGCACCCGCAGGCCGATTGGCTGCTTAGCCAGATGGGTTTGCGTTGTCTGGAATTCGCCAAGCTGCCCAAGGCGGCTTTGCTCCTGGAGCGGGCTGTAGCCCGGGCAACCCGTGGCCCCAAGCCGGATTATGCCCGGGCCTGCAGATATCTCGGCAATTTGGCCGCCGTGCGGGAGGCACAGGGTGATGCGGCTGGCTCCTTGTCGCTATATCAGCAAGCCTTCCAGCAAGCCAAGCAGCATCTGGGGCTCGATAATCTCGATACGTGGAAGTGTGGGAATGGATTGGCGGACGTGTTGCGGAGTTTGGGGCGCTGCGAGGAAGCTGAAGTGCGGTGTCGCGAAGTCATGGAGGCACGCCGGCGTTTGCTGGATGAGAAGCATATCGATTTCATCACCAGCGTCCATGCCTATGCACGCATCCTCGAAGCGCTGGCGCGGTATGAACAGGCCGAGGCGGCCTATCGGCAGGCCCTGGCAGGCTATGAACGGATACGGGGGGAAGGCCACCCGGAAACGATGGGCTGCCTGTGTGACCTGGCCGGATTTATCGCGGACCGTCGCGATCGCAACAACGAAGCCATGGAGCTCTATCGGCGGGCTTTGGCGCTGTCTGCGCAGGCCTTGGACGAGGGCGCGCCCTATGCCCTGACCATTGCAAACAACGCCGGAGTGCTTATGCTGGCCGAGAAGAACTACACGGAAGCCGAAGCTCTTTTTCAACGGGTGTGGGAGGGGCGCAGCCGTAGCTTGGACGTAGCGCATCCGGAGTCCCGCCAAGCCTTATACAACCTCAGCGTGGCCGTAAAATGCGCCGGCCGTTATCAGGAGGCAGCCCAGTATGCCGCTGGTTTGTTGCAGTTGGTTTTGTCTCAAAAAGAGACCACCATGACGGCGGGAGAACTGAACAAAGCGGTCGGCCAACTCCAAGGAAGCCTGCGCTTGCTGGGGAAGTCGAGCGAGGAAATTCTTTCGATACTTAACGACTATGGGCGGCCCTTTAGGGTGTCCTTCTCCGATCGGGCCCTCTAGCAGCTTTGCTGTGCTGATGCTGGATTTTCTGTGCTGAGCAGGGCCGCCTGCGCGGGCCGAGAGGGCGGTGGCGCGTGAGCAGACTGCTGCGCGGCCAGCTTCCCTCTAGCCTCTACCCTTGAGCAGGTTGCGAAAGCCTAACCGCAGGCTGTTGTTGACCTTGGTCTGGTGGCAGCGCGCCAATAATAATAATTGACACATTTTCAGCCCTCTTCTAAGCTGGTTTCGTTGTTGGAGCGGGTACGAAATGGGAATAACTTTCAATTGTCCGCAGTGTGGTCGATGTTTATCGGTTGAAGAGGCTCGTGCTGAAGTTGCTGTTAATTGTGAAGGATGCCGCAAATCGGTTTTCGCCCCCTCCTTGGACAAGACGGTCGCGTGCCCCGCAGCTGGCTGTGAAAATCGGTTCCTGATGCATGGCGTCGCCACCATCTGTCCGGCGTGCCAAACCTCCGTTGATTTTTGCAGCAAATGTGGCTGGCCGGTCAGCGCGACCACAGCCTTCTGTCGGCAATGCGGGTTGCCGCGTAAAATCCGGAGCCCATGGCCGCAAGAAGGGTATAACAGTTCCAGGACGTATGGGCAGGGCGGGGGCGGTGTCGTTAAACGCTTGGATCGTATGTGGTTTCGCCGCTTGGAGGGGGAGTCCGTTAACGACGCCAGCGGATTCGGGCCCAGCCCCGTGCTGGTCGAGAATGTTGTGATCGTTTTCAATGCCCATGCCCGCGCCTTTGAAGCCATCAAAAGCCCGGCGGAGCCGGCGCAGAGCAGCAACCCGGCGCTCAAATGGAGTTGCCCGGTCCATCGGTCTGAACTGGATATCACCAGCAGCCCGGTCGTTGCGGGCTCGTTCCTGTATTTCGTGACCCGCGAACCCAACTATCTGCACAGGATCTGCATCGATAGCGGCCTCCGGGAAGTATGCGCTTTGGAATATATAGGGAAAGAGGCCGGCGTGGCGGCTGAGCTGCCGGGACAGCTGATGGAGCAATGCCCGCCGTGCTTGGTGGAGGTGACCACCGGCCAGTATGCGGGCACGTGGATTTGTATCCTCACCACGGGTGGCTTTCTTTTTGTCCAGCCGAGCAATGAACCGTTGGGTGCCCAGCGCACGCTGCCTGCGTTTTCGGTCGATGTTGTTCTGGGGCAAAAATGGTCGCGCCCGGTGCTGAGCGGCGATTATCTGATTGCGGTGGCCTTGGACAGCGCAAAATACGTGCTGCTGGATCTGCGGTCATTCCCGGCCTGTGAGCCCGGCTTGGAAACCATCAGCCAGCTATCCCGTGCGTACAATAAATTCACGCCCTGCCTCGCCTTGGGCGCGGACGGGCGCGAGGATACGGTGATCTGGTGGGGCAGCAGCAAGGAAGAAAAGAAATCCCAGGCTATCTTTTTGGTGCCCCCGCGCCGGATCAGTTTGACGGCCGTGCCTTATTGCGGGAATCAGCACCAAGAGATCGTGCATGCCTTTCCCCCGATGACGGATGGGTGCGGGGTCTATCAGCTGCATCAGAACGCTAAACTGGAGGCAGGCCTGTTGGCCATCACAGCTGGACATACGCAGACGGCGGATTTCAAGAGTTTTCCCATGCTGCCCATCTATGCCCCCTTAAGCGGTGAACAGGTCCTGTTGTTCGATAATGACGCTCCGTCACTGGTCTCCACTTTTATCGCTGATCCGAAACCTGTGCGGCAGGATCCCTATGCGGACGGCAGAGTCTTGGCTGAATTGACCGCCAAGCCGTTGGTCTTGGATGACAAGGTGTTTGTGGTGGGCAAGGACTTTGTGAGCTGCTACGGGATAAGTCGGGAGGAAACTTGGAGGACTTGATGAAGCGAGTTTATAACAACTCTGGGTTGCGGGGCTTGTGGATGGCGGCAAGGCGCCGGCGTTACAGCGCCCTGCTCGTGGGGTGTTTATTCATGGCCTGTTCTGCTATGGCGCAAACCGGTGCGGGTCAAGCCGACCCTGCCAAGCGCATCATCGTAACCTTTGACCAGTCCGGCAGCATGAAGAGTGCGAACCACGCGGTTGTCCGGGACTATGCACTCCAACTTCTGTTCCATGGCTTTTCCGAGCAAAGCCTGCAAGCCGGCGACAAGGCGATGAAAAACGAGCGCCTTACCTCCCTGCAGGTGTTCAATCGTCCGCTCTATGCGGCTGGCGACGAAGTGGTGGTCCTTTGTTTCAGCCAGGATGTTGCCGAGAAAAAGATTGCACAGGATCCGGTGACCGAAGGGGCGGTGGCGGGCTTCTATCCCGAAAAGTTTGAGGGGTATACGGACTTGGCCCGCCTGCTTGAACGGATCTGGGCCATCGCCAAAAAGGATGGCAAGGAAACCTACTGGTTGTATGTCTCCGACGATTTGCCGGAAGGCCCGGGCAAAGCCCGCGACCAGTACGAGCGGATTCAAAAACTTAAGATGGTGGAGGGTGTTTCGTGGGATCCGCCGTTGTTGTTGATTCAATCGTTCATGAAAGGCAAGGTGGACTATCCTGCCTATGTCCAGTTACGCTGGGTGTTGGGGCCGGAAAAGAGGGCCCCTGTGGGTGACAGCATGAGCAAAGCCGTGCAAAAACTGGAGGAACAACTGCGGCAGATCATCGAGCAGTCCAAGGACAATGGGAACGCGGGGGAGGTTCAGAGGGGCATTGCGGCGATCATGCAGGAACTGGAATTACTCAAGGCCAAAAGCGAGCGGCTCGATACGGTCTTGAACCAGAAAATCAACGAATTGATGAAGCGGGTCGATGGCATGAGCTTGGGCCTGTTCAGTCTGCTGCTGCCGCAGGACAAAGCCGTCATCCCGGGCCCGACCAATCTCGTCTTTTCGTGGGAACCCTCCGCCCGTGCCGCTGCGTATGAATTGGTGCTGCGGAATGCGGCCAATCAGGAGCAGCGGTATGCGGCGTCTGTGCCCACCTGCATGGTCCCGCTCGAGCCGGGTGCCTATACCTTTTCCGTCGAGGCCCTCAGTGCCCAGAAGGGTCGGCGTGGAAGCGAAGGCAGTCCTCGTCAAGTGGTGATATCGCGTCCGCTCGGATCGTTCCGTTTGGTAGATCCGGGCCAGAGCGTTTCGGCGGCGGTGCCGGGGCCGGTCGTGTTCTCCTGGACGCCGGCCGACAATGCGGGCGAGTACGAACTTCGGGTCCGGGATCCCAAGGGCGAAATCAAGCGGGAGAAGATCAAGGAGCGCACCTCATTGCCGCTCACGCTGGAGGCGTCGGGCCATTATTCATGGACGGTGGTGGCTCGCGGAGACCATGGTGAAGGGGTGCGGTCCCCCGAGAACCAGTCCTTGGAGTTTAATGTGATCGGCCCCATCCGTCTGGTGAGTCCGGATGATCGGGCCCTGCTGGGAGCCGGTCCCGTTCAATTTGCCTGGGAATCCACGGAGCAGGCCAGCAACTATCGGCTGGATATTGAAAAGCCGGACGGGCAGAAAGAGACCCAGTCCACGACGGCCATCTCGGCCGTGGTACAGCTGTCCGCCCCGGGGGATTATCGGTGGACCGTGACCGCGCTAGATGCTGCCGGGAAAGAGCTTTCGACCAAAGGAGGCGCGGGGCGCCTGCTGAAGGTGGTGGGCGGGTTCCAGCTGCTAACGCCCAAAGATTCTGCCTCGCTGAAACCGGGCGAAGTCAATTTTGCGTGGTCGGCCGCGGCCAATGTCGGCGAGTACGAGTTCACCCTGGAGAGGGAGGGCGAGGTCTGCCAGCGTGTCACCGTCGCCAGCCCTGGCACCGCGGTGAAAATTGACAAGCCGGGCGCCTATACTTGGAGCGTGGCTTTGGCTGGTGCCTCTGGTGCACGCATCTTGGCCGAGGGGACGCCGCGCCGCTTGATCGTGAGCGCCGTGGCCGCGCCGACCCCCTTGGCGCCGCGTGATGGTGCCCGCGAGGTGGCCAGCACGAACATAACCTTTCGCTGGCGCGGCGGGCGGGATGCCGAGGGTTATCGTGTGGAACTCTTCAAGAAGAATGAGCCCAGCCCATGCTTCACGACCAATACGGTTGGCCCAGGGAGCAAGGTGGACATAGCGCTCATGACCACGGGCACGTACACATGGGTGGTCTCCAGCCTTGGACGCATGCACGAGGCTCATCCTATGACGGGATCGCCATGGCGTTTGACGATAGTAAGGCGCACTTGCGGAAGCGGAGGTGGGGGCGGGATGGTGGTAGTTGTACTTGTCCTCTTGTTCTCCATTGCGGGGTTTGTCCTCTGGATGCAAAAATCGAGGCCGGTATCGTTGGTCATAAAAAGGGAGCCCGCCGAGGGTTCCGACGATGCTGCGCCGGTGTTTACCCTCCAGCGTTCCGGAGGACCTTCGGGCGACGAAAACCGGATCTACTTGAGCCCGATCCCGGATGCCAAGCATATTTACGACATCGAGGCCGAGGACTGTCACATCGAGCTTTCGCTCTTTTCTTTGTCGCTGATCACGCAAGGCATGGAGGGGCGCAAAGTGACCACGATCCGGCCGGGAACGCCCTTTGTGGTGCGCGCGAAGGACGGCAGCGATTGCACGCTCGTCATGGAAAAAATAGAAGCGGCGGCCGAGTCCAGCGACACAGATGACGTTGATGATATTGGGATCACGCAAGGCGATGAAAAATAGAGGGGAATAATATATGCAATGGATAGCTGATTTCTGGTCCGAAAACCCGGAACTGCATATGCTCGTAATAGTCCTGTGCAGTTATGCGGTTACGTATCTGATGGCTTTGATGCTGACCTATCTGGTGATACGGCTACGGCCGGCGGAAAAACCGCCTGCCGATCGCGTGGCCCACATTGTCCTCTGCATCTGCTTCGGCCTGGTTTCCATTCTGCCTATATACAATATGTATCAATTGGGCTCGGGAGATCAGTTCCACCCCGTCTGGTGGCATTACCTGCCCTATGCCCTGTTCGCCGCTTTCAACCTGTTGATAGTGTTTGCCCTGTTGACAATCCGCGAACCGAAGAAAAGGAAGGCCTGAAAATGATTAAACCAACCATATTCATAGGGCTGGGCACAACCGGGGCCAATATTCTTGGAAACCTGCAAGAATTGATCATGCAGGAATTCCAGACGGCCGATGTCGAGTTGCTCCAGATGGTGTCGTTTATCACGGGCGCCGAGGATCGGTCCAAGTCGCATCTGCCTCATCCCGAGAAGAATGTCGTGCTCCTCCGCATGCCGGACAAGTCGACGCTGGATGAATTACTGAAAAGCCAGAGCACGTTGCCGGCCAAAGCCCTGGCCACCTGGTTCCCGGCGCGGGTGCCGGAGCGCATCGCCGAATACGATTCCGTGGCCGCGGGCAACCTCCGGGTGATTGGCCGGCTTTTCTTCTGGTCAAACTATCCGCAGATCAAGGACACCATCGAAAAGGCCCTCCGCATCTGTTACAACAACACAGAGTCGGTCACGAACGCCATCCAGATGCTGCAAAAGCTGGACAGCACCTATAAAACCAAACCGCAGCAGGAACTCGTCGAAAAGGGCTTGAATATTTTCGTCGTGGGCTCCCTCTGCGGTGGATCTTGCAGCGGTATGATGGCTGACTTTGGCTTCATGTTGAAGGAGGGGCTGAATCTCAAGGATAACAGCAACGTCAAAATATTCGCGGAGATGTCGATCTATAATGCGGAACAGGCGGCGCGCCCGAACTACATGGTCCGGGCCGGCAATTGCTATACCGCGCTGGAGGAGTTAAACAGCTATTATCACGCCTCGGCCAAGCAGTCGGTGAATTATCTGCCAGACGGCACCGTGCTCCGGCCGGGCGCGAAACCGTACGACATCATGTTTTTGATGTCCTCGACGACCATGAATGGCGACAAGCTCCTGGGCAAGGATCAGGATTACGATCGCGAGGCGCTTGAGCAGGAGATCGCCATGGATCTCTTCCTCAAGGCTTGCGCGGGTACCAGCAAGACCTTGGCGGGCTTGCGGGCGGACGATGGCGCGATGGTCCGCTCGGGGCTCTATGAGCCCGACGAGAAGTATCGTTTACCGCGGGCCTTCTGTTCGCTGGGCGTGTCGGCCATTTGTTATCCCAAATTTGGCTTGGCTCGTTCGGCTTCGGCCCGGCTGGCTCAAAAAGTAATTGGCAGATGGTTGGATGGCAAAGTTGATGATGTCGTGGTCGATAAGCTGGTCAAAGAAGCCGTCAGTGATTTTTCGGGGAAAATATTGCCTGAGTTGGGGGCGCGCAAAGGGGAAGCATCGTTGGTGGAACTCATCCGGAAAGATTGTGCCCTAAACTCCAAAATGCTGCAGATGGATGCCACCCGGCTGTATCAACTGCTCCGCACTTTCCCCTCCGCAGAAGAGCCCATGATCGAGCGCTTCAAAAAGGCGGGCAGCGGCAAGGAGGGGGACTATCACGCGTATGTTCGGGTGCAATGCCAGCGACTCGTGGAACACACGAACAACCTGGTCCAACGGCTGGTGCGGAACTGCCGTATCGAGCGGAATGCCAGCCTGCCCACGGTCGAACACGCGTTGCAGAAGTTTAAGAGCGCGCTGATCGGTCTGCGGAAAGGTAAAGAGGCGACGGCGGTCTGGCGGGATATCTCCCTGACGGAACTGGACGGTTATTTTTCCAAGCTGCGTCTGGTGGAGCGTGATTTCTGGCTGCGGATTCTATTCGTGCGGCCGCAGGCCATCGCCGAGCGGAAAAAACAAATCATGGACTTGTTCCTGACCGGCCTCTTCCAGTGCATGCGCACGGTGATTGCCGAATACGAAATTCAGCTCATCGATCAGGCTGTCCGGGAAGTGGAGGCCATTTTGACCAAGGTCGCGAAGGAGCGCGGGAAGTTGCACAAGCTCTTTGATCCCAGCACCCCCAAGGTGGGCGCCCTGGTGGAGGCCGAGAGCGCGATGATGGCGCGGCTGCAGAGCCCGCCCAGAAATATGCTCTACCTGTTCTCGGAGCAGAACCTGACCCCGCAGGCGGAAGTCAGTGCGGTCGAGGCGCGGTTTCCGATGGAGGATGCGGAGCGCGTCATCCAGAATGCCTTGGGAGGCCGGGAGAGCGTGAAATACGGCCTGTTGCCGGCCGATGTCATGATCATGGAGTGGCAGGACCATGAGCCCATTTCGGACCTTGCGGACAAGATGCTCGATTCTTTGAGCTTGGAGGTCTTGGCCAAGATTTCCGGGGTCAATGTCTTTGAGCGGATCAAGTCGGCGTGGAATGACGGGTGCGCAAGCCTGGCGAGTTATGCTGCGCCGGGTATCGAGTTCACCAGTGAATATAACAAGGGGGGTGACATCGGCGTCCAACTCCGGGCGAACCTGCGCCTGACCAAGCCCAGGGATTTGATTTTCGCCGCCGCCGCGAACGAAGGCGAAATCATGAAATATGTCACAAATCGCATTCCGACCTTCGATGTGGCGTATCCTGCAAAGTGGAGCTCCGAAATTCTGGAGGACAACCGCCTCGCGCACTATCTGATCTTCTACCGGGAGGAGGCCTGGTTCTCGACCGCCCTGATGAGCGCCATGTCCAAGATGAAGCGGCAGCATGAGCGGAAATATAAAGAGAATCAGTGTCAGCCTGAGTTCCTCTGGACCAATCGCACCTGGGGGCCGCCCCAGGATGGTCCGGATCTGTGGAGCTCGGACCGCGCAGATTATCTGTCGTTCCTGGTCAATACCGCATGGGAGGTGCTGCCCGATGCCCAAGCGGAGGGGCAGCCCCTGTTCAAGCAGGATCTCGGTGTCTACATTGAGATGCCCCGCGGAGGCGAACTCGCCTGGGTGATCCCGGTGGGCATGGCCAAGAAAGCGGACTTGAACAAGTACGCCGACAAGCAGAAGGCGCGCGAAGTCATTCCCTACCTGCTGCAAAAACTGACCTTGGCGGTGCGGCATTTGGGGCAGGGTATTGACGAGGCGCAGCGGACTTTTGCCGCTCGCTGCGATGCGGCGCGCAAAACGTTGATGAAAACTTACATGGAGCGGAATGCTGGACGGGCCGAAGATCCGCAGGCCAAGGTCGAGCACGAGATCGCCTGTGAGCGCATCAATATGTTTCTAATCCACATGCAGGAGATGGTCTTTATCGTTCGCCCTTCGGATGAGGAAGCGAAGATTCTCCGGAAGTATACGTGGATGCGGGACTGGCGCGACGAGAAGTCATGATCCCCATTTCAAGGTAATCCAATGCGGCTATGCTTGCAGTGTCGGCTGAGCCACTTCAAACCGGAAGACCGTTTCTGCGGCGTTTGCGGTCATCCGTTATGCAGCTTGATCATTGGCGATGGGTCCGGTCAGATCAACATCCCGGCCGACGGCGGCGGCAGCTACGAATGCACGGTGCCGGTGGAGAACGGCGGGCATGCGGCTTTGGACTTGCGCCTGGATAAAGCTGCCAAGCCGCAAATATTGCACTACACGGGGCCGCAGCATATTGCACTGCAGCCCTTTGCCCCGCCGTATGAGTTGAACTTCACCATCGATAGCGGCGCACTGGCCGGCCTGTCGCCGAAGTGTTGTGTGCTGACCTATACCAGCACCGATCCCCGGCGGCCCAAGGGGAAAATTCTGTTCTGCCTGCAAGACCAGGCGGGGGCGGTGGGTCTTGAAAATACGAGCGTGGATTTGAGCGACTGCAGGATCGATCCCTTGCCGGATGGAAAGCGGCGGGAATATCCGGCGATTTTTCATGCCTCGAACAGCGGAAGCATCCCGTATAAAATCGAAATCGTGGAGGATCGGGATAATCATTTGCGGGTCGAACTCGATCATGATGGCCCCTTGTGGTTGCTGGGTTATGAGGAGAATGTCGAAATCCCGCTCCGGGTTTGGAGCGAAGTCGAGGGGGAGCACGAAAAAGAGCCGGTCATCCTGCGTTTCCTTCCCTACGGCGGCCAAGCAAAAACCCAGAATATGCGTGTGCAACTGAGCGCGCGCTGTTTTAAAGGGGCGCAACCGTCCGTCGAGAAATTGGACCTCGGCAGTTTGGTCCCCGGCCAGGTCAAGCTGGCAACACTTGAGATAAGTAACTTGGGCGGCGCACCCTTCGCTATCTTGGAATGTGCCGCCGATCCATTCCTGCAATGTCTGACGACAATGCCGCTGCAGCAGCCGATCGCCCCCAAGGGAAGCAGGAGGCTCGAGTTCCATCTTGATACGCGGCGCATAGCGGTGGATTTGAAAGAGGGGGAGAAGCAGACACGGCGTGGCTTTATAACACTAAAAACGGACGTTGCTGAAATACCGAGTATTCAGGTTCCTTGGGTATTATCACTTTTCTCACCCGTAGTTGATGAGCAACTCGTCTTTTCGGTGGATTTCGGCACGGCCAACTCATGCGTGGCGGCGTATCGCGGGGAGAGTGGCATCCGACCGCAGATCGTTTATGAGGACGACGCGACGGGAGGCATTATGCCCTCTGCCGTGGCCTTCTTCACGGAACATGATGACCTGTTTGTTGTCGGGAAATACGCTATCGAACAGCAATTCAATGCTAAAGCGGTGATTGTTCAGAACATTAAGCGCTGTTTTGATCGCGGGCCGCAGACGATCAACGGGAAGACCTATGAGCCGATAGAGTTAGCCTCGCGAATTATTCAGCAGCTTCTCCTGGAGGCGTGCAGGCAGTTCAATAAGATGCCCAAAACCATCGCCATGACCCTGCCGGCGGCTTTCTGGGGGTATCGGCGGAACAGTATGATCGAAGCCTGTGATCACGCTTGTGAGCAAGCTTTGGGGAGGAAGGCCACCATTCATGCCGTGGATGAACCCACGGCGGCTGCAGTCCATTTCCTGTTTTATGGCGATCACGAGTTGCAACAGCTGCCGACCACTGCCAAATGGAGGGTTTTGGTTTTTGACTTTGGCGGCGGAACCCTGGACATCTGTATAGTGGAATTCTCCCATAAACCCGATGGAGGGGTGATCATCGAGCCCCTGATTGCGCGCGGTGATAATTACATGGGCGGCATCGATATAGATGTTGTCTTGCTAAAATATATGGCCGCGATTGCCGCAAAAAACATCTCGGAACTCGATGTAAGGGCTTTATCTTTAGATCTAAACGAATACGAGCGAAGATATGCCAGCAAAGCTGGGGGGTGGGTGTTATCACGATTCAAGTGGTACGAGGCCTCACGGAGGGCCAAGGAAGCATTGTCTGACAAAGAGGCGGCAGGCTTTGAAGTTGATTTTGTGGTTGGTCGAGATGGCAAACAACTATCAACCAGGTTCAGTAGTACTGTAACCCGTGAAATGTTCAACGCGGCCATTGACGAGCGGGTGAAACAAGCGGAGCACCTCGTCAAGGACATTCTGGCCCATTGCGAGCTCCAAGCCTGTGACATCGATCATGTGTTGCTCACCGGGCAATCGAGCCGCATCGTCAAGTATCAGGAAATGATGAAAGCATTGTTTGGCGGCAAGGTATACCTGCCCCGGGACGTGTTCGAACTCAAAACATCTGTGGCCAGCGGCGCAGCTTTAGTGGCGCACCGGCAGCGGATCTCGCCGGATGATCATTTCCAGATTCGAAATCTGCACAGGACCGCCTACCGATTCGGCGCCGCACTAGCCGTGGGACATAACCGCAGAAGGTTCATCGAAATGATCCCCAGCGGCGCCGTGTTGGAGACGGCGTGTGGATCCTATACGCATACGGTTGGTCTCGGCGCCGCCTATCGCGTCGAATTGGTACAGAACGGCACCAAGCGTGACGAATATGCAGAGCATGAGAACCTCGATATTTCCTGTGTTGGGATATTGGATTTGTCAACCTTGCCCCCCGGGCCCCACGATATAGCGATGCACTTCAAGGGTGAATATGAGGGGCAATTGTCGGTCACGGTCGATGGTGCCCCGTGGAAATTATTGACGGAGCAAAGAGGAGAGGGCAGTTACATATGACATCCTCGTGTTATTATCGCTTTGGCAGTTGGGCCGTCAGCGGAACGATTTTGCTGACCTGTGCGGGGTGTCGTCCCACGGTTATCGACATTGGTGTCGGCATGGGAGTTGTTGGTTTAGTCGTAATTGGTGCGTTTATAGTCTGGAATCAATATAAAAACAAATCCCGTAAGCAATCTGGCCAGAGCGCAATGTCAGCGGGGCCAGCCGATCAACATGAACTATTTAGACGCGCTAATCCAAGTGATATCTCGCGGACGACGCAGCAGCCCGGGGCACATTCAGAGATGAACTATAATGCAGGGTTTGAGCAATCGCCGGCACCACAGGGCCTGCCACGACAGGCAGAAGTGTATGTCGCTCCGCCGGCCCCGGTGTCGGCTCAGCAGCCTGAAACACGTCAGGAAGACGGCGCTGATTTGGGGTTCGATCGAGCGGCGACACCACAGAACGTGCCAAGTCAGGACGAACCGTATGTACCCCCAGCTGCCCAGATGACGGCACAGCAACCCGCGGCAGGCCAGGAAGATCAATATGAGGTACGCGTCACTGCGGCGATGCCTCAACCCGTGGCGAGTCAGGGGGAACCGTATGCCGCAAGGCCCGCCCCGGTAGCAGCACAGCCCCCTGTGGCGTGCCAGGCGGCGGTGCCGCCCCGTATGCAGTTGGCCGTGGGTTTCGATTCCACCCGGACTGAAGTGGCAGAGATGACGAAGCGGCTGGATAAAATTGAACAGTGGAATCTTGATAACTGGCAGCAACTTGATAAACGCGTAACTTTTCTTGAAGATGCGATTAACAAGTGGGGCCTTCATATAAAGAAGTATTTGCCCCCTGCCTTGGAGAAAATCCAAGCGCTTGAAGAAAGCAGGGACGCATGGGCTGCCGAGGTTGTCGGCGAACTGCAGGAAAGACAACACGAAATGATGGAGCCCCCGCTCCGGGCCATCCAAGGACAATCGGAAAAGATGGCGACCGATGTGAAGTTGCTGGATAAGAGAATCAGCGGCCTCCAGGAAACCCTGGCGCAGCATGCAGAAAAAATAGAGACCTTGGGGAATGCGCAGTTTTCACATGCCCAAAAGAACCTGACGGCTTTTATTGAGCGCTGTGATGAAAGCGTGCGCGAGGTCGAAGCGCTGCTGGATAAACCCTTGTGTAATCTGATCAAGGTTGTCCGCGCGGCGCGTGCGAACGACAAGGTCGGCACGCTTGCGGCCGGTGCGGCGGAATTGATGCAGGAGATTCAAGACGAGCGGAAGACACCCGTTTCAGGCAAATATTGGGACATGCTGCAGCTGATCGATGGTATTACGGCGAGCATCAGCCAATTGAAGAACAGTACCGGTGCCACGACGCCAGAGGATCAGGCGGCGAGCGAGGCGGATATCAAACGTAGAATTGCCGTAGTGAAGGGCAAGCTGGAACCCTTAAGGACCATCAGCCGCCAGAAGGATGTGATAGCTGCGGAAGTCGCGACCTTGCGGCGGAGATTCCTCAAGGAGGTCAGCATTGCCTATATCAGCCTCATGGCGGCGCATGAGCCCGGGGTAAAAGAGTTTTTCCGGGAACTGCTCCGGCCGATACGTCTGGACATCGTCGATGTCGAAATCGGCAAGACCATCCCGGATGTGCAGTTGCACGAGGTCGTCTCCTCGGCCTTGGTAGCCGGGCATCCCCCCGGGGTGGTGGTCAACGTGGTCGGCATGGGACTCATCGATCAAGAGGCCAGCAGCGTGACGCGGGCGCAAGTAATTATAAGCAAGTAAGCCATGATACCCCAAGCTTTAGAACTCCGTTACAGGAAGAACGCCGAACGCGGGAATTGGCCCGAGGCCGATTATGAGTTCTACTTGATCAATCTGAATAAAGAAAATCGGGATCTATACCGGATGGCATCCGAGCAACTGGATGCACTAAGATTTCATATGGACCGCCATGATTTACCCAAGTCCGAGGAAATCATGGCCTGGTTCCGGAAAAAACTTACCGTGCTCAAGACCGCCGAGTTGAATCAGCTCGAAGAGCGTCTCGCAGAACCCAGGACGCTCATGCACAACATTCACATGGCGGAGGTTAACAAGGAATTCGCCCTGTGTCTCAAGTATATCGATCAGCTGTGTGCCAGTGGCTGGCAGGCGCCCAACCTGTTGGACCTCCGCAGAAAATGCGAACTCAACATGCAATGCGATGATTTGGCGCAGGCCCTCACGGCGCATGAGTTGGACAACGGGTGGCCGCTCTACATGGCGTTGATTGGCGTCACGCCGGAACTCAGGGAAAAGTTTCCGGATGAAGCGGCCCTTTTTTGCCGGTTATTTATTGAATTCGCTCGCGCCTGCTTGGACAGCGGCAACCTGCCCCTGGCCAACAACGTCGTGAGTTGTTTTGAAAGCAATTTCAGCGGTGAATGTTATGGCCTTGAGTCAGCCTTGACCCAGTTGAAAAAAGAGATGCTGGTCAAGGAGGTGTCCGCATTACTGGAGGAAATCGGCGCGGCCATCGAAACGGAAAACTTTGCGAGCGCCCAGCAATGTGCCACCAGGCTCACGCAGTTCGATGTGGAGTTGCTCAACGCGTATGACCCCGATGCGCGAAAAATGGGCGACTTCATTGAGCAGTGTATTTCCATCGTGAATACGGCGCATCATTTTGAAAGTCGTCGTGATTATGAGAAAGCCGTAGGGGCCT
>CAIWHP010000019.1 GCA_903912445.1 uncultured Lentisphaerota bacterium | reverse complement strand
CGCCCCCCGCGGGGGGCGCGGCAGTGACGGAGATCCCGCCACCACCACGATGCCGCAAGCCTAACATGCACCCCCACGTCCAACAACCTAACCGCCCCTCAAAGTGGTGCACTTGGTACTTGCGCCTGCCGGCTTGGAAAACCCGCCGGACAATACGCTTGACTCTGCCGGGGGTGCCGCAAGAATCCGCGCATGAAAAATCCAGCGCTGGTTTCCTTCCGTTTCTGCCGCGCGGCGGTTGTCGCGGGCGTGGTGGGTCTCGGTGCGCTCGCGCAGGCCGAACCCGTGCTCAAGGCCGGCGACCGTGTCGTCATCTACGGCGACAGCATCACCGAGCAGAGGCTCTACTCGCGCTTCGTCCAGCAATACATCCAGTGCCGCTATCCGGAGCTGAAGGTGAAGTTCTACAACGCCGGCTGGAGCGGCGACACCGCGGGCGGCGCCTTCAAGCGGCTCGAGCGCGACGTGCTGGGGCTCCAGCCGACGGTGGTCACGCTGTTCTTCGGCATGAACGATGGCGGCTATCGTCCGGCGGCCGATGGCATCACCAGCGGCTTCAAGCAGAACGAGGAGAAGATCATCAACGCGCTCAAGGCCAAGGGCATCCGCGTGGTGGTCTATACGCCGGGCGCGGTGGACTACGACCGGCAGAAGAAGCTCGCCGATGTGCAATACAACGACAACCTCGAGGCGCTGGGCAAGGCGGCGCTGGAACTGGCGCAGCAATATCAGCTGCCCTCGGCCGACGTGTTCCACCCGATGGTCGCTTTCCAGAACGCCCAGAAGGCGAAGAAGCCCGGCTTCACCATGATTCCCGACGCGGTGCACCCGAGCACGCCGGGCCACCTGGTGATGGCGCAGGAGATGTTGAAGGGCCTTGGCGCCGAGCCGATGCCGCCGATCGGCGCCATCGACCTGAAGGCCGGCACGGGCGATGGCCTGCGCGTCGTCAGCAGCAACCCGGCGCAGCTTGTGCTCGAGACCACGCGCCCGGTGCACCTGCCGTTCTGGTTCGACACCGCCGCCCTGGCGGTCATGCGCGACTCCGGCTTTCTGGCCATGACCTCCGGGAAGCTCACGGTCAAGGGCCTCGCGGCCGGCTACTACAAGCTGACGCTCGAAGGCGCCGACGCCGGCAAATATTCCGCCGACGAGCTTGCCGCCGGCATCGGCGTGCCGGGCAACACGTTCGCCCCCGCGCAGCGCCTCCACGACCTGATCCAGCGCAAGGAGGAGAGTTACTACACCGCGTGGCGCCAGGTCCGCCTCCCGCTCGCCGACCTCGCCGGCAGCCAGCAGATCGTGGACGGCCTGATGGCCGCCGACGAGGGCTATCAGGCGGTGATCCACGGCCTCGCCACGCCGCTGGCCAAGTGCACCTTTACCCTGAGCGCTGCGCCGGAAGGCCCGAACCTCGCGCAAGGCAAGCGCTACGCGTGCAGCGACGAGAACAAATACAACTGGGGCATCGGCGGCCTGACCGACGGCAGCTGGGCCGCGACCCCGCAGCACTGCTTTGCCACCGGCGACGCGGCGGACCTGCCGAAGCACGTGACGATTGACCTCGAAAAGGCCGCCCGCGTCGGCACGGTCGTCTTCGGCGTCCCGCCCTTCGGCTCCACCAAGACCGTCAAGGTGTCGGTCAGTGCCGACGGCCAGCAGTTCACCGAGGTCGGCAGCCACGAGTTCACCCCGCGCAAGGAAGCGGCCGCCACCGTCGCCTTCCCCGCCATCGAGGCCCGCTACGTCCGCCTGACCTATGTGGACCGCCACGAGGAAGACATCCAGTTTCCGCGCGTCTTCGCCTTCACCACCGAGGTCGAGGTCTACGCGACGGCAAAGTAATGCGGGCGGACCACCAAGATTTCGATCGGGCGAACATGCGCGGTGACCGGTGGATTGCACAAATACTTTCAAAATGATAGCTTTCGTGCGGGTCATGGCGCATGAATAAACCATCCGACAGACTGTATGCGATTGCGGAAGGCCAGCAGGGCTATTTCACCGCCGCCCAGGCGGTCACCTGCGGCTATCCCACAGCTAACCACGGCCGCCAATGCCGGCATGGTGTCTGGCAGCGCGAGCGGCGCGGCATCTACCGACTGGCGCGGTATCCAGCCTCGCCGGATGGTCCCTATGTGCTCTGGTCGCTATGGTCGCGCAGTCGTGCCGGGGAACCGCAAGGGGTCTATTCACACCAAACCGCGCTGAGCCTGTATGACCTTTCTGACCTGATGCCCGGCCGGCTGCACCTGACCGTGCCGCCCGGCTTCCGTCGCAACACGCCGATCCCTCCTGCCCTCGTGCTGCACAAGGCCCGGTTCACCCCGGCAGAGATCGAGCAACGGCAGGGCTATCGCGTGGTCCGTCCACTGCGCACCATCGCCGACCTGCTGCACACCGGCGCGGTTGAACGTACACATCTGTCTGCCGCCCTGCGGCAGGCCCTCGAACGGGGTCTCATTCCACACACGGAATTCCGCAAGCATCCTGCTCACCGGGAACTGCAAGCTCTGCTCGCGGGGCGCGCGGCCTGATGCAAGCCTATGCCACAGCCGCCGCTTTCCGGCAGGCCCTCGAAAATCGCTTGTTGAACCAAGCCCTGGCGGAAGGTGTGGATCTGCATCGGCTGCGTCGTCAGGTCGCTTTTGACCGCTTGCTCTGCCGCCTCTTCCAGCAGCCCACCGCGCCTTGGCTGCTCAAGGGCGGCTATGCCATGGAATTACGCCTTGCCGCCGGGCGCACTACCCGCGATGTGGATCTTGCCCTGTGTGCGCCCATCGTCGGTGCTGGCAAAATCACCGCCCGCATCCTGACGATGCTACAGGAAGCAGCGGCTGCGGACCTTGGCGATTTCTTCGCCTATACCCTTGGCGGTCCCCTGAAGGAACTCGGCGGCGCGCCCTACGGTGGCGCCCGCTATTCCGTGGAAGCCCGTCTGGCCGGCCGCGTCTTCAGCAAGTTTCATCTCGATGTCGGAGCCGGTGACGTGGTTCTTGGTCCAGCGGATGCGGTCCATGGCCGCGACTGGCTCGGCTTTGCCGGCATCCCCGCCCGGGCCTTTCCCAGCATTTCCAAGGAACAGCAGTTCGCCGAGAAACTCCACGCCTATACGCTACCCCGCGGTGCAACCGCCAATACGCGGGTGCGTGATCTCGTGGATATGTACTTGCTGGTTCAACTCGGACTAATCCCCATAGCCACCCGTGCCGCCCTCATCGCCACTTTTAACCGCCGCGCCGTTCATGTATTGGAAAACACGCTGCCTCCGCCACCCCACGCTTGGGAGCAGCCTTTCGCCGCGCTTGCTTCAGACTGCGGATTTGGCAGCGACCTCGCCGCCGCCTTCAAAGTCGTCGCTGATTTCTACGCCACGCTGCATGTCGGCGAGGAGGCCTGAGTGAAGAACTGTAAAAT
>CAIWHP010000018.1 GCA_903912445.1 uncultured Lentisphaerota bacterium | reverse complement strand
CGCGACGCTGCCCGCGGGCTGGAACAAGGCCGGCGCGCAGTTCCACAAGGAAGCGGGCCAGTGGCGGAGCGGGCCGCTGACCACACTGCACAAAAAGCCCGGCGTCTGCGGGCCGATCGACCATGCGTTCATGTCGCGCTTTCTCTTCGTGCGCCCGACCGGCCGGCCGCTCAACGCGGCGGTGGGCGCGTGGACCAAGGCGGAACTGGAGCTCGCGTGCGCCGAGTGGCGCCGCGTCTTCCGCGGAGAAGCGCCGGTCAAGGACGACGTGGCGGTGACCGCGGACGACATCGCCAACGCGAACCTGATGCTCTGGGGCGATGTGACCAGCAACAAGCTGCTGGCGAAAATCGCGGACCGCCTGCCGCTCCGCTGGTCCGTCGCCGCGTTGGAATTCGGCGGGAAGAAATACGACGCCACGTGCCATGCACCGGTGTTGATCTTCCCGAATCCGCTCAACGCGGATCGCTACATCGTGCTCAACAGCGGGCACACCTTCCGCTCCGGGGCGAACAACAACAACTCCGACCAGACGCCGAAGCTGCCCGACTGGGCTATTGTGAACCTGAACGAGCCGCCCGGACCGCGCTGGCCCGGCCGCATCGCCGCCACCGGTTTTTTCGACGACCAGTGGCAGCCGCAGGGCGAAACATGGGTGCCGTGAGGTAGGGCGGGCACGCCGTGCCCGCTGTGGCGCTCGCGGCGCGAGCGCCCTACCAGCGAGGGGATGCGATGAAAGTCAGGTTTCAAAAAATGGTTTTGCTGGTGACCGGTTTTCTCTGCACCCTGCCGGCCCTTGCCGCGGTCGAGGTCGTTACCGAGCGCAACGAGCTGACGACCGACTTTCATTTCAAGAACGTGCCGGCCCCGGCGCGCAACGACGCGGCGACTTCGGCGGAGTTCAGCATTGTCGCGGGCCGGCGCGACGGCAACGGCGGCGACCTCGACAAGCTGCACGACGGGCAGCTGCCGCGCTCCGCGGATGCGCCGCGGGAGAACTGCTTCTTCGCCGCCGGTACGGCCGGCGGCAAGCTGCGGGTGGACTTGGGCCGCGCCATCGAGATCAAGCAGGTCAACACCTACTCCTGGCACGGCGGCGACCGCGGGCCGCAGGTCTACACCCTCTCCGCCAGCAACACAGGCAAGGACGATTGGAAGCAAGTTGCGCAGGTGGACACGCGGCCGAAGAGCGGCAGCGCCGGCGGGCAATACGGCGTCAGCATCGCCGACTCCACCGACAGCCTCGGCCGGTATCGCTACCTGCTGTTCGACATCGCCCGCACCGAAGGCAACGATCCGTTCGGCAACACGTTCTTCAGCGAGATCGACGTGATCGAAGCCGGAGGCCCCGTGCCGGAAGCGGTAACACCGCCGGCGAGCCACGTGGAAATCGTCGAGGCCGAAGGCGGCCGGTACCGGCTCGCGGTGGATACGACGGAGACGCCCGACCTGACCGACTGGACCCGTACCGAACTCGCGCCGGTCTTGTGCAAGTGGTATCCGCGGATCGTCAAGCTGCTCGCCAGCGAGGGCTACGAGGCGCCGCGCAAGGTTCAAATCGTCTTCAGCGCGGACATGCAGGGCGTGGCGGCGACCGGCGGGACGCGCGTGAGCTGTGCGGCCAAATGGTATCGGCAGAATTTGAAGGGCGAGGCGAGGGGCTCGATCGTCCACGAGCTGGTCCATGTGGTGCAGCAGTATGGCCTGAGCCGGCGCAACCCGCACGCCACGCCGACGCCGGGCTGGGTGACGGAAGGGATCGCCGATTATGTCCGCTGGTTCCTTTACGAACCGCGGTCGCACGGCGCCGAGATCGGCAAGCACGCCCTGGCCAAGGCCCGCTATGACGCCAGCTACCGGACCACCGCCAACTTCCTCAACTGGGTCGCCACTAAATATGAACCGCAACTCGTCACGCACCTGAACGCCGCCGCCCGCGCGGGGATCTACACCGAGGCCTTTTGGAAGCAGCGCACCGGCCACACCGTGCAGGAACTCGGCGATGAATGGAAGGCCGCCTTGGTGAAAAATTAGACAGGGCTGACCAACCGACCTGTCGGTTACATCGCTCAGGCCGGGATAGGTTCAACACAGAGGCCAAGCCAAGGCCTGCTCAGTTGCGCAGAGGGCTCACCCGGCTTACGCTCCTCATGGTCAGGAGCAAGCAGGCACCGCCTGCAGCGGAGTCGAGCTTGTCAATCAGGCCAAGGCTTCAGAAAGGAAAACGCAGCAATGAGCTACTGCTTCACCAAAATCACGCCGCTCAGCTATGAGCAGGCCCTCCTCAAGGTGCAAGAGGAGCTGAAAAAGGAAGGGTTTGGCATCCTTACGGAGGTCGATGTCAAGGAGACGCTCCATAAGAAAATCAACGTTGATTTCCGCCGGTACAAGATACTCGGAGCCTGTAATCCCTCTTTGGCGCACCAGGCGCTACAGGTGGAAAGCCGCATTGGGACCATGCTGCCGTGCAATGTCATCGTGCAAGAGCGCGAGGATGGGCAGACCGAGGTGTCCGCCATCAACCCGCAGGAAAGCATGAAGACCGTGGCGAACCCCCTGCTGGAACCCATCGGTAAACAAGTGGCGACGAAACTCCAGGCGGTCATTGAGCGGATCTGAGCAATCCGTCTGACGCAGCGCAAAACTGACCGCCACCTCGAGCCGCGTCCGCTAGGCTTCCGCCTGTGGCACGGCGGGGCGACGCAGATGAGCCCGCGTGCCGTGGTGGCGGCCAAGGCATAAAGAGTCGGGCCGCTGCTCCTCCCGGCCACAACCTTGATGCGCTGCCAACCGTTCAGCGCGTACGCGGACAAGCCTTTCGTAAAGCTTGATCGCGTGCTACAACGCAGCCATGAAATGCACATGGCTCTCCGCGCTTCAGATGGCGACCGCGCTGCCGGTCGCTGCCGCCTGTCTCGTCCTGCCGGCGCACGCCGTCGATAAAATCCCGCCGAACCAGCCAGCGCTGGCGGAGGTCGCCGCGGGCAAGTGCCGCGAGGCCTACGCAGCCTGGTGGGGCTTCGACCCCGCCGATGCGACGGCGGCGCTGCAGGCCGCCATCAACTCCGGCGCGCGGAAGGTCATCGTCGAAAACCTGGGCGCGCCGTGGGTCGTGAACAAGCTGGAGCTGGCCGGCAACCAGGAGCTCGTCTTCGCGCCGGGCGTCGTGGTGCAGGCCAAGCGCGGCGCCTTTCACGGTAAAAGCGACAGCCTGTTTGCGGCGACGCTGCAGACGAACATCACCCTGACCGGGCGCGGCGCGACGCTGCGGATGTGGAAGAGCGATTATGACGACAAGGCGCAGTACACACACGCGGAGTGGCGCCACGTGCTCTGCTTCAAGAGCTGCGCGGGCGTGCAGGTGACGGGCCTGACGCTGGCCGACAGCGGCGGGGACGGCATCTATCTGGGCGTGGCCCGGCGCGGAGTGCCGTGCTCGGAAGTGACGATCCGCGATGTGAACTGCACGAACAATTACCGCCAGGGCATCAGCGTCATCAGTGCGCGCAACCTGCTGATCGAGAACTGCACGCTCACCGACACCTGGGGCACGGCGCCGGAGGCCGGGATCGATTTCGAGCCGAACCACGAAGGGGAGGAGCTGTTCAACTGCGTCATGCGCAACTGCGTCTCGGCCAACAACCGCGGCGACGCCTTCACCTTCTACCTGCGGCCGCTCCGAGGGGACTCGCGGCCGATCTCGATCCGCCTCGAGGACTGCCGCGCCGAGGGCTGCCGGCGGTCGGTAGCGTTCATCACCGGCCAGGATGAGGCCACGGGCGCGGTCAAGGGCACGATGGAGTTCAGGAACTGCACCTTCACGGGCAGCCGGCTCGCCGGCGTTGTGATCGGCGACAAGCCCGCCGCCGGCGTGCGCGTCAACTTGCGGGACTGCACGGTGATCAACGCCGCTACCAACGATACTGCGCAGGCCCCGATCCAGTTCTCCAGCGGCGCGAACACGGCGGAAGAATTTGGCGCCGTCCACTTCGAGCGCTGCACGGTGCGCGACCCGCTCGGCCGGCTGCCGCCGCTCGCCTACCACGACATGTCCGGCGGCGCGGGCCTGCGCGACATCGGCGGCGTTATCGCCCTGCAGCGCAGCAACGAGACCGCCAAGGTCTATCAGCTGACGCCGGCGTTGTTGGCTGAATGGCTACCGCATACCACCTTCAAGCCGATCGCGAAGTTTGCCACGCAGGGCGTCCGCTATGAGTCGGCGCTGCCGCTGGCGCAACCGGACGCAAAGCGGCGCTGTACCGCGCGCCAGCGCGGCCCGTCGGAATGGCTGCTGTGGGCGGAGGCCGGCCGGCCGGCCGCGTTCACCATCCTCATCCGCCAGGTGGGCAAGGCCACGCCCACGCCGGCGCCCGTACACCTCGTCGCGCCGTCGGGCGCGGTGACGAAGCTGCTGGACACCCGCGGGCCGGGCGAGACCGCCTATGAGTTCCGGCCCACCGAGACCGGCGCCTACACGATCCAGTGTGCGCCGCGCATCGGCACGGCCACGGTGAACGCTGCCGGCCAGCGGGTCTGCCTCTATGCGCCGCGTACCCCCCTGCACCTGCTGAGCACGACCGGAGAATATTTCTTCTGGGTGCCGGCGGGGACGAAGGAATTCGCGGTGAAGGTCGCCGGCGACAATGCGGCCGAGCGCGTGAAGGCGGTGCTGCGCGATCCCACGGGCAAGCCGGTCGCGGAGGAGGACAACATCGTCCAGGCCCGGCAGTTTGTCGCCGCGCCCCTGCAGTCCGCGCGGGGCGAAATCTGGAGCCTGCGCCTCGACAAGCCTGCCGCCGGCGTACACGAGGATTTCTTTGTGCAGCTGCAAGGCATCCCGCCCGTGCTGGCCCACATCAAGGAAGCGTTGCTCAAGCCGGCAGGCGGCACTCCGTGAGCGCGCTTTTGTAGGGGCGCAGTCTTGCTGCGCCCAGTGCGCGCGGCATTCAGAAAAGAGGGCGCAGCAAGACGGCGCCCCTACCGTTCCAAAGCTTGGAAAATAAAACGGTAGATTTTCCAAGGCTTGGAACAGCTCGCTGCGATTTTTCACGACAACGGAGATCGAGGACGAGAACGAGGACGAGTTGCCCGATTGGGGGACGCCCGCTCACGGCTCCAGCGTGAGCAGGCGCGGATGGTCGGCGACGGGCAAGGTGACCTCGATCCGCAACGTGCGCAAGCCGGACTCGGCCAGCAGACGTACGGCGGGCTCCTCGGCGCCGCCGGGGAGCTGCAGGTTCACGCCCAAGCCGCGCAGAAAGGCGTCGCCGCTGGGCGTCTCCAGGTAACCGCGCCACGGCTGCAGATAGTGGCTCATCTTCGGCCACGGGCACTCCAGCTGCCGCGGATCCACATAGGGCGCCACCGGAAATTCTTCCGCCCCGGCGGCGCGCGGCGCCACGCCTGCAAGGCATAGCCCAATAAATGGGTATACGAGGGAAAGCCAGCGGGTCATGTTTATCGGGTAGGTACTCCAAGTGCGACTAGCGCGGGATGATGGTGTTGAACGCGTCCGGCCATTTTGTCCCGGGACCGTTCCCGACACCGTACTGGAACGCGCCGTGCCCGCCGGTCGGGACGATGAAGAGTTCGACCCGGCCACCCTGCCGCTTGATCGTCTCCGCGATCTCCAGCGCGAAGGCCGTGGGCGCGGTCTTGTCGTCCCGGGCCGAGGCGATGAACACCGGCGGAGGATCCTTGAGCACCGGATACGTCTTGGCGGACTTGCCGTTCGGCCAGGGGCACATCAGCGCCACGAAATCCGGGCGGCTCGAATATTTTTCCACGGGATCGGACGCCTCGGAAGCCCCGGCCGCGAAGCGTCCCAACAGGTTCAAGCAGGCGTTGGCCCCGGCGGAATAGCCCTGGATGCCGACCCGCGCCGGATCGAGCCCCCATTCCTCTGCGTGCCGCCGGATGAGCCGCACCGCCCGCGCGCAGTCGGTCACCGCATCGTTGACCACATCGTTGGTGCCGTAACGCGTCCGGTACTTGAGACCGAACACCGCGATGCCCTGGTCGTTGAACAGCTTGACGTCATGACTCAAATGCGGCCCCAAGGCCAGATGGCCGTAGCCGCCGCCGGGGCAGAGCAGCACCGAGACGCGGTGCTGCGCCGGCGTAGTCGGGAGGTAGACCCACAGTTCTGGAACCGAGACATTCCGATGCCGCTCTTTCACGATGCATTCGACGTTGGTCGAGGCCACCCAGCCCGGCGCACGGCCCGGCCATAACCGGAGGATCTGGCCCGGGGCCGGCCAGGACGCGGTCTTGCTGGGCGCGACCACGCCGGCCGCGGCCTGCGCCGCTGGAAGCTCCACCGCAGCGCCGCACCACAGCGCCACGCCCGCTATCAGCAGGCGCGTCATCAAAATTTTCATGGAATGTTTATAACACCCCCGGGCGGAGTTTTCCAAACTCGGCGACTCTGGCCATGATGTGTTTTCATCCGCATGGGGTTGCTCGACGCCGGCGCAGCCCGCGATGAACGTGTGAAGCGTGTGTACGGGAGATGCTCGCGCTGCTTGTTCCCCGCTCACATTTCCCTGCGCGGAGGCCGATCAGAATTCTTGGCCGGGCGGACTATTTCCCGTACTGGAGCTTGAGCTGCTCGACGCGCGGGAACTCGGTATAGAGTTCGCCCTGTGGGCCGATGAAGTGCTTGCCGGAGCGCTTGAGCAGGATGGGGGTGAAGCCGCCCTTGGCGTTGGGGATGTTCACGGTGAACACGTCGTTGGTTGGGGCGGAGAGTGCCGGCGGCGGCTCTGCCACCACGGCGGGCGGCGCTGCGGTGACGACCTGCTGCACGACCGGGGCGGGTGGCGGCATGACCTCGTAGCCGTTGACGGTTTTCCGGTAGGTGACGCCGTTGACCACATAGCCGAGCGTGTCGCCCACGAGCACCTGCTGGGCGCCGGGCGGCAGCGAGGTCACCGCTGCGCCGGATGGCGTGGGCACGACCATGTAGCCGCCGGCGCCGGAGCGATAGTACAGGCCGGCACCGTAGTAGTAGGCCTCGCCGCCGACGGTGACGAGGACGCAGCCAGCCGGCAGGCTGGGCACGGTTCGGGGCTGCGGCGTGTAATACTGGGCGTTGGGTCCAAAGGGTTGCGGCCCGCTGCGGCCCGCGTCCCGGTTGCCGCGCTGCGCCTGCGCGAGCGGGCCGGTCATCACGGCGGTGGCCAGCGCCAGCATAAACAATTTATTCATGGCGACTCCTTTGCTGTGCTCAATTTATACCCCTTGGCGATGGTTTTTCCAAGGCTTGGGAAATCGTGCCAGCGCGTCTGCAAACCCTAGGGATCAGGGCGCAAAAAACCGGGCGGCGCGAGGAGCGCCGCCCGGTATCGGGCGTCAAGCTTGCGGACGGGACTTACTTCTTGTCCCAGCCGTGGGCCTTGACGAGCTTTTCGAGATTCGCGTACGGTGCGCAGCCTTCGCCACAGCAGCCGAACTTGGCGAGGTATTGGAACGCGCCGCGGACGCGCTTCACTTCATCCTTCTTGTCGTTGAGCTTGCCCTTCGACAGCTGCTGGAGGCCGGCGACATACGCGCCGAGCTTCGCGCAGACATCCTTCGCCGTCGCCTCGTCCTTTTCATAGACGAGCGACTCGGCGCTGCGGAGCATCTGCTCGAGCGGCTTGTCGCCCAGCTTGGCGGCGTCGGCGCGCACCAGGGCGGCGATTTCCTTGCGCTTGGCGAGTGTCGCTTCCTCGGAGAGCGGGACTTGCTTGGCGACATCGGCGGCGGTGCGCGGCGGCAGCGCCTGGCACCAGATGTTGCGGAAGCGGACCGGGTTGCCGTGGTCCTGCAGCTTGAGCGGGCCGACGTCCGGGAAGACCTGCGCCTTGGTGCGGCCCTTGTGGCCGGTCGGGCCTTCGATCTGCACGCGGTCCTGCACGAGCACGCCGTTGCAATAGACGGTGACAAAGCCGGGGTCGGTGACCTTGCCGTCCTGGCCGAGCGGGCGGCGGAACTCGATGTCGATGGACTGCCATTCGCCGGGCTTGCGCAGCGCGTTGGCGAGCGGCGGATTCACGCAGTACATGGAGCAGGCGAAGCCGTCGGCGTAGGTCGGGTTGTCATAGTTGTCGAGCACCTGGATCTCGACGCCGCCGGGCAGGAAGATGCCGCTGTTGCCGCGGCCCTGGCTCTCGCCCTGCGGCGGGGTCGGCGCGGACCACTCGACGTGCAGCTTGCAGTCGCCGAATTTGGCCTTCGTGCGGACGTATCCGGATTTCGGCACGCACTGGAACGCGCCGTCCTTGATGATCCACTTGGTCGGGCTGCCTTCGGGCTTTTCGGATTCCCAGTTGCCGAGCGTGGCCTCGGTGCCGTCGCAGAGCACCACGGCGCCGGCGGGCGCCTTGGCCTTCTCGGCGTCGTAGGGGAGCGGCTCGACGCGCGGGGGCTGCGGCCGGTTCCAGTCGTGCACGGCCCACGGGTGGTGCGCATCGGGCGCGTCGCCGTAGAAGGCCGAACCGGTATTGGCTTGCGCCGTCACGCCGAGCAGCAGCGCGGCGGCGGCTAAGGTGAACTGCATCTTCATGGAGAACCTTTCTTCAGGGTTTGTCTGGTCGCGGAACACGGGTGCGACTTGTAAGCCCGCGCGTCCGCCGATTCAAGCGCGAAGTGCGGCCCGTCCACCAGCCGCAGTGCTCCAGCCGCCGGCGGCCGTGCGCTCCGGCACGGCCATGCGGCGGGACTGTGCCGAGGCCGTCCTCGCTGGGGAGACAGCGCCCCGCCCGCGTTCTGTGGCGATCCGCTCCGGTGAAAAGCTCGGTCTTGTATGCCGAAATTTCACACCTGTACAGGTGTGAAAGAGAGGGCCACCTACGCCCGGCGGCCGCTTGACGGCGCGTGCGCGGGTAGGTCCAAACCTGGGAAGTTTACTGGCCGGCGGCGCAGACTTCGGTCGCGAACCACTGGGCGGCGAGGTCGGGACGGCTGTCGTGGCCGCCCTCGGGGATGATTTCTTGCTTGAGATGCTTGCACTGGAATTTCTTCAGGAAGTCCAGCGCGGCCGGGCCTTCGCCGCCGGCCGAGGTCGGGCTCTTGGCGATGATGATCGGATTGTCCTTGGTGCCCCAGAAGATGTAGAGCGGCCGCGTCTTCCACTCCGACTTGCGCGTGAAGCGGACGGCCTTCTCGCCGTAGAAGTTCGCGCTGCGAAAGCACAGCGCCGTGAACCATTCCGGGTGCGCCCAGGCGATGTACCACGTGGGCACGCCGCCGCCGCTGAACCCGGTGTGCAGCACGCGCGCGCGGTCCACGTTCAGCGATTTGAGCACGCGCTCCATGATTTCCTTGAGGTGGCGCTCGTCCTGCGCGATGACGCCCTGCAGCGCGGCGAGGGTGGTGTGGGCCGTGGCGCAGCCGTAGGAGGGGCACACGACGAGGAAGCCATATTTGTCCGCGAGCCGGATCCAGCCGCCGATCTCCTTCGGCCCGGTGCCGCCGGCGCCGTGGGAGCTGACCACCAGCGGCAGCGCTTTTTCGGGGCTATAGCTTGCCGGGACATAGACGGCGAAACGACCGCCATCATATTTCCCCTTGCTGGTGGTGTAGACGTTCGTGCCCGGTGTTGCCTTGATGACCTGGTCCGGCTTCAGCGTCGGGTCGGGAAACTTTACGCCGGCCCCCTGCGCCGCCAGCAGCGCGAGCCATGCGCCCATGCCTGTCGCGAGCCATCTCTTGTTCATGCCGTTCCCCTGGTTCATCAATCCATCCGTCCTCGCGCTCGTCCTTCGTCCTCGAATTTCCGTTGTGCAGATCGAGGACGAGGACGACGTATGCGCTGCAATCACACCGTGCCGAAGGCCAGTTCCGGGTGCGCGTCGAGGCGCGGCAACCTGGCCACGCCGGCGGCCAGCGGCAGCTGCCGCACAGCGGCCGCGGCGATCATCGCGGCGTTGTCGGTGCAAAATTTTGGCGGCGCGAGCAGCAGCGGCACGCCGCACTGCGCGGCCAGCTCGGTGAGCTTGGCGCGCAGGCGCTTGTTGATCGAGACGCCGCCGCAGCAGCCAAAATATTTCACGTTGCCGCGCTCCAGCGCCTTGGCGCTGCGCGCGATGAGCGCGTCGAAGACCGCCTCCTGGTAGCTCGCCGCGGTGTGCGCGAGCTCCGGCGGGTGGGCGGCGGCGGGCTGCGCCTTGAGGTGATAGAGCAGGGCGGTCTTCAGGCCGCTGTAGCTGAAGCACAGCGCGGGATCGAGCCCGCCGGTGCGCTCGGTGGGCTGGCCGCGCGGGAATTTGATGCGCCGGACGTCGCCGCCCTGCGCGGCGCGTTCGATGAGCGGGCCGCCGGGGTAGCCCAGGCCGAGCAGCTTCGCACCCTTGTCGAGCGCCTCGCCGGCGGCGTCGTCGAGTGTCTGGCCGAGCAGGCGGTAAACGCCCGGCGCCTCGACGCGGACGAGCTGGGTGTGGCCGCCGGAGACGATCAGCGTGAGGAACGGGAGCGCGTCGGCGAACGCGGGCGCGGCCGGGTCGAGGAACAGCGAGCAGAGGTGGCCTTCGAGGTGGTTGACGGCGAGCAGCGGGATGTCGAGCCGCAGGGCCAGCGCCTGGGCGGCGGCGAGGCCGACGAGCAGCGCGCTCGCGAGGCCGGGGCCGTGTGTGACGGCGATGGCATCGAGGTCGCCCCACGCGAGGCCGGACTCGGCGAGGGCCTGCCGCAGCAGGCCGGGCAGCTCCTCGACGTGGCAGCGCGAGGCAATCTCCGGCACGACGCCACCGTAGGGCCGGTGCTTGGCGATCTGCGTGAACACCAGGTTCGCGCGCAGCACGTTCGGCGCGGTGAGCACGGCGACGCTGGTCTCGTCGCACGAGGTTTCGATGGCGAGGAGATTCATCAGGATTTCGGGCTGGTGGCGCGCGTCTGGGCGCGCTTGCCGAAGACGAGGACGCCCTTGAGCGCATCCACGGCGCGTTCGAGCTGCACATCGCTGACGCGCGTTTCGGGCTCGGCGTCCTCCGCCGGCGGCGTATTCTTCGGGCGCTGGCGCTGGAGCCAGAGCTTGCGGAAGTCTTCCGGCGGCATGGCGACGACGATGTCCGGCTCGATGCCGTGCTCGTGGATCACGCGGTGGCCCGGCGTGTAGTATTTCGCCGTGGTCAGCTTGAGCGCCGAGCCGTCGTCGAGCGGGATGACGCTTTGCACCGAGCCCTTGCCGAAGGTTTTCTCGCCGACGAGGAACGCGCGGTGCTGGTCCTGCAAGGCGCCGGAGACGATCTCGGCCGCGCTCGCGCTGCCGCCGTTGACCAGGATCGCCATCGGGAAATCGAGGTAGCGGACGCGGCCGCCGGCCTTCTCGACGAGCAGTTGCTTGTCGGTCCGGCCGACCGTGGAGACGATCAGGTCGCCTTTGCGCAGGAACTTCTGGCTGACCTCGACCGCGGAGGAGAGCAGGCCGCCGGGATTGTTGCGCAGGTCGAGGATGACCGCGCGCAGGCCCTGCTTGTTGAGCTCGTCGAGTGCCTTCTGCAGGTCGTCGGCCGTGTGCTCGGTGAACTGCAGCAGGCGGACGTAGCCGATGCCGTCTTCCAGCACCTGCGCATCCTTCACGCTGGGCACATTGATTTCCGCGCGGATGACCTCAAGGGTGCGCAGCGCCTGGGTCTTGGGCCTCATCAGCCGCAGCACGACCTTGGAACCCGGCGGTCCGCGCATCTTCTTGACCACCTCGTCCAGCACCAGGCCGTCCGTGGTCTTGCCGTCCACCTCGATGATCTTGTCGCCCGGCAGGATGCCCGCGCGGAAGCCCGGCGTGTCTTCCATCGGCGCGATGACCGTCGGCAGTCCGTCCTTCATGCCCACGAAGATGCCGAGCCCGCCGAACTGGCCGCTCGTGTCGTCCTTCATGTCCTGGTAGGTGGCCGGGTCGAGGAACTGGCTGTGCGGGTCGAGCGACTGGAGCATGCCGCGCATCGCGCCGTAGATCAGGTTGGTGTAGGCGACCTTGTTCGTGTCCACATAGAGCTCGCGCACCTGCTCGAGGACCTTGGTGAACAGCGTCATCTTCTCGTAGGCCGCCTCGCGCTCGCCCCCGCGCGGGGTGCGCGCCCCGCGCGCGGCAAAGCCGAAGTTGACCGCCAGCGCCGCCGCCAGCAGCACCCAGCCCACGCCGATCCCCAGCTTTTTGAGTTGCATCATCGCTTCTCCCGCGCCGCCGCGCGGCGCAAGGCGGAATGTATAGCCCATCCGCCCCGCAGGCGCAACCGCGGCTCCTGCCGCTCCTGCGCCGCACCGGGGTTTCTGCGCCCCAACCGG
>CAIWHP010000017.1 GCA_903912445.1 uncultured Lentisphaerota bacterium | reverse complement strand
ACGCGAACAGGGCCTGCCGCCAACTCCACTAGACGCTGTCGTGCGGTCGCTCCAGCTCACGGAGCTGTTCGAGCCGCTGGAGGATGTGATGTTCTGGATCAAGGATCGCGACGGGATCATCTGCTGGGCGAACCGCACGTTCGTCCTCAACTACGGGCACCATGAGCGCCGCGAAGTACTCGGCCAGACGGACTGGGCGCTCTCGCCGGCGTTTCTCGCCGACCAGTACCGCATTGATGACGAGCAGGTGCTGCAGGGCCAGCACATCGTCAACCGCATCGAGCGCGTCCACGAGGCCGGCCAGACCGCCACGTGGAATGTGACCAACAAGATTCCGATCCGCGATGTGCGCGGCCGCATCGTCGGCACGGCGGGCATCACGCGCCGGCTCGGGAGCGCCGCGCGCGAGCTGGTCGGCGCGCACGGCTTCGAGCCGGTGGTGGCGCACATCCGCGACCATTATCGCGAGCATATCTCCAACCGCCAACTGGCCGCGCTGGCGCACATGTCGGTACGGGTGTTTGAGCGGAAATTTCACGAGGATTTTCACGTCACGCCGCAGCACTACATCCGCAAGCTGCGCGTGCGGCTGGCCTGCCGCGCGCTGATCTACACCGAGCAGTCGCTGGCGGTGGTGGCGGCGGACTGCGGGTTCGCCGACCAGAGCCACTTCGCCCGCGAGTTCCGCCGCCAGATGCGCCGGACGCCGCGGGACTATCGCGAGCACTACCGCCGGCTCCCGGCCTGACGCTTGCAGACAAAAGATTGACGCTGGCAGGCTAGACCGCTGGCCGGCCAACTGGCACTCTTTCGCCATGACTGCTGTAAATCACATCCACGCACAACCGGAAGTGAACGCGGGGGAAGTGATTTCCAAGGCTTGGAAAAGCTCCGGCGAAATTTTCCAGGCCTTGGAAACCAACACCGGCAGCAGAACGCAACGAAGGGAGCTGCCATGACCACCCAACCACAGCCCGACATCCGGCGTGGCCGCACGCGTCGCCAGTTTCTCGGCACCTGCGCAGGCGCGCTGGCCGCGCCGCTGTTCGTGCCCGCCGCGGCGCTCGGGCGCGGCGGCTTCGTTCCGCCGAGCGAGCGCATCAACGTGGGCTTCATCGGCGTCAGCCCGGGCGGGCAGAGCGGCGGCCATCTCTTTGGCGGCGCGTGGACCTATGTGCCCGGCGGCTACGCGGGGCGCGACGACGTGCAGGTGGTGGCGGTGTGCGATGTCTGGCGGGACCGGCGCGAAGCGGCGCGGAAGCGGCTCGACGAAATCTATGCTGCGCGGTTCGGCGTGGGGCACTACACGGGGTGCGCCGCCTACAACGATTTCCGCGAACTGCTGGCGCGCGCCGATATTGACGCGGTGGTCATCTCGACGCCGATCCACTGGCACGGCGTGATGGCGGTCATGGCCGCGCAGGCGGGCAAGGACATCTATTGCGAAAAGCCGACCGCCATCACCATCCGCGAGAGCCAGGCGATGCGCGCGGCGGTGCAGCGCCACGGCCGCGTGTTCCAGGCCGGCACGCAGCAGCGCTCGGAATACGAGGGCAAGTTCCGGCGCGCCTGCGAGATCGTCCGCAGCGGCGCGATCGGTAAGGTGCGCGAGGTCTATGCCTTCAAGCCCGGAGGCACATTTGCGTGGAAGCGGTTCGGCGCGCCCAAGCCCGTGCCGGAGGGCCTCGACTGGGACCTCTATCTCGGCCCCGCGCCGTGGCAATCCTACGGTGGTGTCGCCAATGCGCACATGTTCTGCGGCGTTGGCGATATCAACTGGGCACCGCATCACTACGATTTCATCCAGTGGGTGCTCGCGGCCGACCGTAGCGGACCGGTGGAATTGTTCTTCGAGAAAGACGTGCTCCAGTGCCGGTATGCGAACGGCGTGGTGGTGCATGCGTGCCCCGCTCCCGAGGGCGGTCCCGGCGGCTCCGGCGGCGCGCGGTTCATCGGCACCGATGGCTGGGTTGCGGTGGACCGCGACCACATCGCCGCCTCGAAACCGGAACTGCTTGCCGGTCCGTTGGGACCGGGTGCAGCCTCGGTCTATCACAGCACGAGCCACGCGGGGAATTTTCTCGCATGCGTGCGCAGCCGGAAGCAGCCGATCTGCGACATCGAGACCGCGCATCGTTCCGCCAGCGCCGTCATCCTCGGCGGGCTCGCGCTCACGTTGAAGCGCACACTGAAATGGGACCCGCAGCAGGAGCAGTTCATCAACGACGACGAGGCGAACCGGCTGCTCTCCACCACGTTCCGTTCGCCGTGGACACCTTGAGGAGGACAAGATGAAACACATCACCCTGATTCTCCTTGTTATCGCCGCGCTGATATTTCCCGCGAATGCCGCCAGCGAGCAGGAAGCGTTGGCCGTTCTTCAAAACGCCGCCGCCGCGCCGGCCGCGAAAGACGAGGCGTTCCTGCAACTGAAGCGGGGCGGGACAGCCGTGGCGGTGCCGCTGCTCACCGCGCAACTGGCCGATGACGACCGCTGGCAGTGGGCGCTCGCTGCGCTGGCGACGATGCCCTGTGCCGAAGCGGGCGACGCGCTGCGCGCGGCGCTGCTCACGGCGCAGGGCAAGGCCAAGGCCGCCACCGCCCACGCACTCGGCGAGCGGCGAGATGCGCGCGCTGTGCCAGACTTGATCAAGCTGCTCGCGGATGCCGACGTGGTTGTCGCTTCATCAGCCGCGCAGGCGCTCGGCCGTATCGGCGGCGCTGACGCGGTCGCCGCTTTGATGAAAGCGAAACCAAATGCGCCCGCGCCGTTGCAGCGGGCGCTCGTCGAAGCGCTGCTCGATAGCGCAGCCCGCGAGCGCGGGCAGGCGGCGGCAATCTGCAAGGAACTTTCCGCCCCGCAGGAACCCGACGAAGTACGGGCCGCCGCGTTTCGCACGCTGGTGCTGGCGGCGGGCGGCGACGGCGTCGCGCTCGTCTGCGATGCGCTCAAGGGTGGCGACGCGGCGTTGCAGGTGGCGGCGATTCCGCTCGTGCGCGAACTGCAAGGTCGCGGTGCGACGAAACAGTTCGCTGCAGTTCTGTCCGCCCTCGCCCCGGGCGCGCAGGGCGCCCTGCTGGAGGCGTTGGGCCAGCGCGGCGATCCGGCCGCTGCATCGGCCGCGGCCAACCTCATGCGCAGTCCCGAAACGGCGGTACGCCTCGCGGCCATCCAGGCGTTGGCTGAAATTGGCGACGCCGCGCAAGTCCCGGCGATGGCGGAAACGCTGGCGGGCTCCGATGCCGAGCGCGAGGCCGCCCGGCTGGCGTTGCGGCGTATGCACCGCGGCGAGGTCGGCGGCGCGCTGGCCGCGCAGATCGAAAAGTCACCGTCGAGAATTCAGGTCGAGCTGATCCAGACGCTCGTGCGGCGCGGCGAGAAGGGCGCGACCCCGGCGCTGCTGAAACTGGCGCAGGCCGACGAAGCCAGAGTGAGCCTCGCCGCCGTCCGCGCGCTCCAGGAACTGGCGACCACCAAGCAGGCCGATACCCTGCTCACCTTGGTTCTGCACGGGAAATCCGAACCTGTGCGCGAGGCCGCGGAGTCGGCCTTCGTGGCGGTGGCCGTCCGCGAGGCGCAGCGCGAACCGCTGGCCGGTATGGCGTTGAAGGCGATGAATGTCGCGGATGTGCCGACACGTTGCGCGCTGCTGCGGACGGCGGGCCGGATTGGTGGCGCACAGGTGCTGGCGGCGCTCGTAGCCGGCGCGCATGACGCGAACGCCGAACTGCGCGACGCCGCCGTGCGCACGCTGGCGGACAGCGCCGGCGTCGAGGCGTTGTCACCTCTGCTGGCACTGGCCCGCGAGGCCGGTGACGATACGCAGCGCATACTCGCCCTGCGCGGTTACTGGCGGCTCGTGGCACTGGCGACTGATCGCCCCGCGGCGGAGCGGTTGAAGCTGTGCACGGAGGGTCTCGCCGCCGCGCAGCGACCCGACGAAAAACGGCTGGGGCTGGCCGAACTGGGCAAGCTGGCGCTGCCTGCGGCGCTGCCAGTGGCGGAGTCCTATCGCGCTGATGCGGCGGTGAAGGCCGAGGCGGATGTGGCCGCACGCCAGATCCGCTTGAAACTTGCCGGAGCGCAGCCGAAAGCGGGCGGCGTGGCCGCCAAACCAGACACGCCGTTCATCAGCGATTGGCTTGTCTGCGGTCCCTACAGCCAGCCGGGCGTCACCGGCGCGCTCAAGATTTTCGAGATCGCCTTCGGCCCGGAGAAACCCGGCGAAAAGGTGGACTGGAAACCCGCGCCGAAAAATGGCCGGGTGAATCTCGCGGCGCTGTTCCCCGGCAAGACAGACTGCGCAGCCTATTTGAAAACGGAAATCGTCTCGCCGCAGGATGGCGATGCGACGCTGCTGCTCGGCAGTGACGACGGCGTGAAGGCTTGGCTGAACGGCGTCGTGGTCCACAGCCACAACAGCGACCGCAACGCCGAGCCCGACCAGGACGCGGCGCCGATCAAGCTGCAGAAGGGCAAGAACGTCCTCATGCTCAAGATTACGCAGGGCGGCGGTGGCTGGTTCGCCTGCGCGCGGATCGTCCGCGCCGGCGGCGCGCCCGTCGCGGGCGCTGCGCGGCCGGCTGCGCATGCCGCGCCGGCCGGGCCACCGCCGAAACCTTCCGTGCTGCCGCCGCGCGATGCGTTCAAGCGGCTGAAGCTCTCCGACCAGTTCTATGCCGAGGGCGCTTACCACGGCGACTTCAACCACGACGGCAAGATGGATGTCGTCGCGGGGCCGTTCTGGTTCGCGGGCCCCGACTTCCAGCAGCGGCACGAGTACCGGCCGGTGAAGACGTTCGACCCGAAAGGTTACTCGGACAATTTCCTGACCTATACCGGCGACTTCAACGGCGATGGCTGGACCGACATCCTGTGCGCGCCGTTCCCCGGCAAAGAAGGCTACTGGTATGAAAATCCCGCCGGCAAAGGTGGGCCATGGAAAGCGCATCTCATGGCCCCCTTCGTCGGCAACGAGTCGCCGGTGTGGGGCGATATCGATGGCGATGGCCAGCCCGAACTCCTTTTCTGCAACGACGGCCAGCTCGGCTACGCGAAACCGGATGTGACGAAACCCGATGTGCCGTGGGCGTTCCATGCCGTCTCGAAAAAGGACAAGCGCTATTTCCGCTTCACACACGGCGTCGGCTTCGGCGACATCAATGGCGACGGCCGCGCCGACGTAGTGGAGGCGATCGGTTGGTGGGAGCGGCCGGCGCACGCGCAGCCGGACCAGCCGTGGAAGTTTCACCCGCAGCAGTTCGCGCAGGCCGCCGCGCAGATACTCGTCGGCGACGTGGATGGCGATGGCCACGCGGACATCATCACCGCCTGGCATTGCCATCAATACGGCTTGGTGTGGTGGAAACAGCTGCGCGGCGGCGCTGGCGCAAGCACCTGGCAGCAGCACATCATCCTCCCGCCCGCGCCTGACCTGAACTCGTCCGACTTCCGCGTCAGCCAGCTGCACGCGCTGGCCTTGGTGGACATGAACGGCGATGGCGTGCCGGATGTCCTCACCGGCAAACGCTTCTGGTCGCACGGCCCCACCGGCGACGTGGAGCCCGCCGCGCCCGCGGTGGTCTTCTGGCTGGAAACGCGCCGCGATGGCAAGGGCGGTGCGACGTTCGTGCCGCACCTGGTGGATGACGATAGCGGCGTCGGTACACAGGTCGCCGCCACCGACCTCAACGGCGACGGCCGCCCCGACGTCTTTGTCGCGAATAAGAAAGGCATCTTCATCCACCTGAGCCGGTAATCGTCGAATCTGAGAAGAACGTAACGCCTCAACAACCATAACGGAAATCATGAACACCAACACATTACGTTTGGTCGTTGTAACGGCGATCATGGCCTCGGCTGCCATCCATATCGCCACGGCGCAAGGCAATCCACTGGACGGATTGGAGCGGTTGAAGAACTTCGAGACCCGCCGCGCATCGTCGTGCAATACCAACCTCTCCGCCAACGGCGACGCGCGCCCGATCAAGCCGGGCGACACGCTCACGATTGCGGAACTGGAAGGGCCAGGTGTCATCACGCACATCTGGTTCACCATCGCGCATGACGCGAAGTTCTATTCGCGCCTGATGACGTTGCGGATCTACTGGGACGGTGAGGAGCATCCGAGCGTCGAGTGCCCCATCGGCGATTTTTTTGGCATCGGGCATGGCGTGGACCAGCCGTTCATGTCGCTGCCGATCCGCGTCACGTCGGACGGCCGGGCGCGGAACTGCTACTGGCCGATGCCGTTTCGCAAGTCGGCGCGCATCACGGTCAGCAACGACAGCGACAAGCCCTGCCGCGCGCTCTTCTATTACATTGATTGGCAGAAGCACGAGTCGCTACCGGCGGACACTGCCTGCTTCCACGCGATGTATCGCCAGGAACATCCGACGGTCATGGGCCACAACTATCTGCTCGCGGACATCGTGGGACGCGGCCACTACGTCGGCACCATTCAGAGCGTGTATCACAGCTCGCCCGGCTGGTATGGCGAGGGCGACGATTTCTTCTTCATTGACGGCGAGAAGGAGCCGACGCTGCGCGGCACGGGCACGGAGGATTATTTCTGCGACGCGTGGGGCTTCCGTCAGCAGGACGGGCCGTTCTACGGGACGCCGCTCTGGGAAGGCTACAGCACCGGCAATCGCGGCACGGCTTACCGCTTCCACATCCCCGACCCGGTTGTGTTCAAGAAATCGCTCCGCGTGGAGATCGAGGACAAAGGCTCGCAGGTTTTCCCCGATAAAACCAAGAACGGCTTCATCGAGCGCGACGACCTGATGTCGTCGGTGGCGCTGTGGTATCAGACAGAGCCGCACAAGCCGTGGCCCGCGCTGCCCGCCGGGCCGGACCGGCTGCCGTTCCAAGACACGACACTGCTCGTCGGTTGGAAAGCACTGGCGCAAGCCAAACACTCGGAGCATTCGTTGACGACGCAGCACATTGCCGGCGCGACCGACGGCAAACAGATGTTCTTCCGGCCGGAGTATGAGAAAGGCTGGGTGGAAATACCGTTTCATGTTGAGAAGGAGATCACCGCCGACCTGACGTTGCGGATGCTGCGCGCGGGGGATTACGGCAAGTATCGCGTGCTGCTGGATGGCACGGCGGTCGGCACGTTCGACCTTTTCAGCCCGAATCTGAAGATAGCCGGAGATGCGCTGGGCCGCCACACGCTGAAGGCGGGAGATCATGTCTTGCGCTTCGAGTGCGTGGGCCACAATGCCGCCTCGAAAGGCTGCTTCCTCGGCTTTGATTGTCTGCAAGCCCGCGTCCCCGTTTATGCGCGACCGGCAGGCAAAGACCTGCGCGAACTCCAAGCCAAGCCATGACGATCCGCGCACAGCTGAAACCACGGCTCTTTCCAAGCCTTGGAATTGTGGCGCTGCTGCTGTTCCAAGCCTTGGAAGTCGCGATAGCCGCTACGGCGAAAGTCCCGGCGATCAATGGTCCGTATGTCCGCGTCTATGCTCCCGGCGAAGATGTGTTTCCCGGTCCGGACTCGCCCAACTTCAAGACCGGCCAGTCATACAAGGAATGGGTGCCGAATGATCATGCCATCATCAAGGACCGTGATCAGTGCTGGCATGCGATTGGAATCACCCACCCCAAGCCGCCCGACTTCGATCCGCCACGCAATGGTCCCGCCGTTCACGAGGCAGAGTGGCTGTTCTTTCACGCGCTTTCGCCGGGAGGACGACTCAAGGAGAATCTCAAAGACGGTTCCTGGCGCGATGCGAAGAAGATTCTCACGCCGCGCGAGCGTCCCGGCGAAAACAAACTGTGCTATGCGCCGGCGATCGTCGCGAAAGACCACCTCTTCCACATGATTTACGGACCGAACCCGATGCGGCTCGCGACGTCGGCCGATTTGTTCAACTGGAAACCTTGCGGACCGCTTTTTTCCGATGATGGCAGTGCGCGCGATCCGAGCATCCTGTTTCACGATGGTCGCTACATCCTTTGCTACGTTGCGGGAAACAAAGTTCTGGCGCGGACCGCAACCGACCTGCGCCAGTGGAGCGCCAACGCCGTCGAGGTGTTTCGGATGCGACGCGGCGGCGTTCCCGAATCGCCGGTCGTCGTGAAGCACGACGGACAATTCTACCTCTTCTATTGCATTTACGATGCTCACGACGAAGTGAACGGCGCGTATGACAACCGGACGTTCGTTTTCCGATCCGCAAATCCGATGGACTTCAACTCCGCCCCGTGCGTCGCAGAACTCAAGGCACACGCCCCCGAAATATTCCAAGATGAAGACGGCGATTGGTTCATGTCCAGCGTCGAATGGCCGCATCGCGGCGTCAGCATCGCGCCGCTGGTGTGGAAGCAGCAGCCGGTGCCAAGTGAGGAGAGGGAACGATTACGAAGATGAAAGCACGAACTTTTCCAAGCCTTGGAAAGCGCCGCAGCGGCGCCGGCCAATCCATGGCAACCGACACAGCAGGAACCGGACCGCAACAGCAATGCTTGCGTGGGGCATCGTCACTCGGGAAACGGTCGCGGCGCTTGCTAGCGCATGTCTGTGCGATCGTTTGGAGTGTTGCGATCCGTCCGCTCGCGTCGGCTGGCGAAGCCCAGTTCATCGGCGACGATCCCGGCTTGATTTCGTCCGCCGCGCAAAGCTGGGGCCTGATGGGCCTCAACACTGCAGCGCGCGCTCCCGATAAGGCCGGCCAGCCGTTGCGCATCGGTACAAAGTCCTATGCGAGGGGCATCGGCCATCACGCCAGAGGCAGCATCATCATCCCGCTCGATGGCGGCTACTCCAGTTTCGACGCCGAGGTCGGTCTGCCTCCGGAGAGTGGCGCGCGCGGCAGCGTGGTCTTCCGCGTTTTCGTGGACGGTGAATGCCGCTTCGATAGCGGCGTGATGAAGCAGAACGACGCGCCCAAGCCTGTCCACGTGCCGCTCGACTGTGCCGACGAACTGAGGCTCGACGCGGGTGATGCCGGTGACGGCGTCATCTGCGACATGGCGAACTGGGCGGAGGCGCGCTTGACGCGAAACCCAACCGCCCAACGCCTGCCGCGCGCCGATATCGCGCCGTTTGCGCGGGTGGTAACCTCCGATCCCGCGCGTATGGCAGGTACGGCAGCCAAACGGGCTGAGGAGTTCCCAGCGGAGGATCTGTTCTTGGAGAGGGGAGTGCTCGCCGCTGCGGACGGCAGCTACACTGTGCCCGTGGCGACCAACGGCGTGGGCTGCATCGGGTTGCGATGGCACGAGCAGCGGACGCCACGGGAACTCGTTCTCAAATTTGCCGCCCCGGCGCCGGAGGTTGAGAAAATCCAACTGCAGTATTGGGCTGGCGAATCGGCATGGCAGGGCGCGTGGAAGCCGTTGCCCGCGGCGATGACAAAGGATGGTGATCTCTGCGTCTGGCAGTCCGCTGCCAACGTCCTTCTCAAGGGGACTCAGAAGATTCGCTGGATCTTCCCCGCGTCCGACGGGCCGATTGTCATCAAGTCCTTATCCGCTTCGGCCGCCTGGTCGTGGAAGACGGCCGGCGTCCGCATCGAATCCACCCAACGGGGCCGGATCGGAATCTACAACGGCCACTTTGTAGGCGATTCGCCGGGCGAGATTTGTATGGATGCGTCATCGCCGCTTCTGATGAAGGTGCGGTACAGCCGGCCGACGGAAATGAAGGTGGACCGGACCGTGCTGACCTTCGAGTTTCCCGAGGGCGCGTTCGCGGTGGCCGTCGAGGACTTGCTGGCCAACGATGCGGTGTATGTGCCGCACGCCGGACTGTTTGTTACCCGCGATCCAGCGCCGATTTCGCTGGACGAATATCGCAAGCGGATGGCCGGACGGAAGCCGGTGCTTCAACAGGTCCGCGAATTGCCGGACCAGACTTTCTCGCAGGCGATGACTGTCACGCGCAACCCGATCCAAGATCACGGGCCGATGCTGGTGTCGCTGGCTTATGACAATCGGAAGTTTACTGTTCATCGTGACGGCACGATCAGTTTCATCCCAGGCGACGCGCCCGACGCCTCTTATCCGCGCCTTTTCTTCACCGCTGCGTCCAATACTCCTGACCCGCGCCACAGTTCAAAGGACGTCGGCTACAGACAACTCACGGCGCGTTCGGGAAGCGGGAAGAACGAGCAGTTCGAGCGAAAACTGGACGGCGATTGGCTCCCCCGCCCGCTGATCCGGGTGAGGGACGGTGGCGTCGTGTATTCACAGCGCTCCTATGTGGCGCCCGTGGACCGGCAACCACCGCCCGGCGCCGCGGGTTGGTTACGCGACCGCGCCGTCTGCATCGTGGAGTATCGGATGGAGAATCCCCAACCCCACAAGGCGAACGCACAGCTAAGTCTGACACTTCCCCTGAACGTCACCGGCAAGCAGGACGGAAAACCGGCCACGTTTGAAGCGGTGAAGGAGGGGTTCATGGTCGCGGATTCGCACCGGTTGGTGGGCTTGTTTGAGACCGGCGCTCTGGGGCCGCTGACCGCCAAGAGCGAAGCGGGGAGCCTGAACATTTCCGGAAGCCTCCCGGCCAACGGAACAGCCAGCGTAGTTGTCTATCTGCCAGCATGGAAATTGCCCCCCTCGGACTGCGGCGTCTTGTTGGAGCCAAGGAAATGGGCAGACGAGGTGGAAGCCTACTGGAATGAGACACTCCAATCGGCCATGCGCGCCGAGTTGCCCGACGCGTCGCTGGGCCATGTGATCCGCGCATCGCAAGTGCACTGCATGCTGGCGGCGCGCAATGAAGAGCGCGGCAGCCGCGTCGCGGCGTGGGTGGGTTCCGATCGCTATCAGGCGCTGGAGAGCGAGAGCCACGCTCCTATCCGCGGCATGGACATGACCGGCTGCGATGACTACGCCCGGCGCTCGTTGGATTACTTCATTGCTCGCTACAACAAACAGGGCTTTCTCACCACCGGCTACACAATCGTCGGCACCGGCGAACACCTTTGGACCCTTGCGGAATATTTTGAGCGCACCGGAGATGTGGCTTGGTTCCGCCGGGTCGCGCCGGAGGTGGCGCGGGTGTGCAAATGGGTCGTCGCCCAACGTGCCAAAACCAAGCGACTTGATGAGCGCGGCGCAAAGGCGCCGGAATACGGCCTGATGCCGCCGGGCGTCAGCGCCGACTGGAATCGCTACGCCTACCGGTTCTTCAACGACGCCCAGTATTGCGCCGGTTTGGACACCGCGGCGCGCGCGCTGGCCAAAATCAACCATCCCGATGCCGCCGTGCTGCTCGAAGACGCCCGGCAATATCGCGAGGACGTGTTGCGCGCTTACCGTTGGACGCAGGCGCGCTCGCCGGTGATTCCGCTGGGTAACGGCGCGTGGGTTCCCTACTACCCGTCCATCCTCGATTGCTTCGGCAATATTGACGGGTTCCTGCCCGGGGAGGACGGCAACCGAAGCTGGTGTTACAGCATCGAACTGGGACCGCACCACTTGGCGGCGACCGGAGTCTTCGACCCGCGCTCCGATGAAACAACGTGGCAGGTAGATCATCTCGAGGACGTGCAGTTCCTTCGCGGCGGCATGGGCGACTATCCGGAAGAGAAGAACCGCTCGGACTTCTTCAACTTTGGCGGATTCGCCAAAGTGCAGCCCTACTATGCGCGCAATGCCGAAATCTATGCACTGCGCGATGACGTAAAGCCGTTCCTCCGATCCTATTTCAATAGCATAACCGCGATGGTGAGCTGCGAGAACCTGTCCTTCTGGGAGCATTTCCACAACATTGCCGCATGGAACAAGACCCATGAGACAGGCTGGTTCCTCTGCCAGACGGCGATGATGCTGGCGATGGAACGCGGCGGCGAACTCTGGCTGGCGCCCTTCGTCACCGATAACTGGCTCAAGGACGGTCTGACTGTCGCGGTGGCCAATGTGCCAACGCCCTTCGGCCGTGTCAGCTACCGACTCAAGTCGCGCGTGAACGAAGGCGTCATCGAAGCGCACATCGAACCGCCCACGCGCACCGCGCCGAAGTCCATCGTGTTGCGGCTCCGTCATCCTGAAGGCAAGCGGATGCGCGCTGTCACCGTCAACGGCAAGCGTCACACCCGCTTCGACGCGCAACGCGAAATCATCACCTTGCCGTCCGGCCCGGGGCCTATGAGCGTGCGCGCAGAGTATTGAACGATGAAGCGAATCCTTCCCATCCTGCTTGCGCTCGGAGCCGTCACTGCCAGTACAGGAAGAACGGAGACCAACGACGTCGCCTTCAGCGCTGCGTGCGATGGTACGGAGCAACGCTACGTTCTAATGCTTCCTGCCGGTTACAAACCCGGCCAGCCTCACGATTTGCTGATGGCGTTGCATGGCCACGGGTCGGACCGGTGGCAGTTCGCACGCGACAAACGCGACGAGTGCCGGGCAGCGCGCGACGTTGCGGCGGCGCACAACATGATCTACGTCTCACCCGACTATCGCGCGAAGACTTCCTGGATGGGGCCAAAGGCTGAGGCCGATGTCGTGCAGATCATCGGCGACTTGAAACGCCGGCACCACATCCGTCATGTCTTCATCTGCGGCGGCTCAATGGGCGGAACATCGGCCCTGACATTAGCGGCGTTGCATTCCGACTTGGTGGATGGCGTGGCCGCGATGAACGGCACGGCGAACCACGTCGAATACGCCAACTTCCAAGACGCCATCGCCGCTTCCTTCGGCGGCAGCAAGACCGACGTGCCCGATGAATACCGCAAGCGCAGCGCGGAACTGAACAGCCCACGGCTCACCATGCCGGTCGGCCTGACGGTCGGCGGCAAGGACAGCGTTGTGCCGCCGCAAAGCGTACTCCGCTTGGCGGGCGTGGCGAAGGCAGTCGGCCGCCCCATTCTTCTGCTTCATCGCGAAAGCCGTGGGCACTCGACAGACTATGACGATGCGAAGGCCATACTTGAGTTTGTCATTCGAGAAGCAGGGAACACCTTGAACTCGGACTCAACATCTGGTCTAAAAGGAAAGGCGCCGGAGGTTCCAATATGAAAACCAATTGTTGTTTCCTTGCATTGTCCGCTCTGCTGGCAATCACTTGCCATCTGCAGTGCGCCGGGGCGGACTCGCCCGACCTGCCGTTGTTCATGGCTGACAGTGGTCGCGCGTTCCAGGTCTCCAGCCACAATCACGACAAGGGCGATGCGTGGCCGATCAAGCCCGGCGAAACCAAGGTGCTGGCGAACATTGACGGGCCGGCCATTCTGCGCAATCTCTGGTTCACGCTGGCCGGGGCCAACGGGCCCCAGCATGGCACGAACGAACTGCGCAACCTGACGCTGCGGATGTTCTGGGATGAGGAGGCCACCCCCAGCGTCGAGGCGCCCTTCGGCGATTTCTTTGGCTGCGGGTTTGGACAATACAAGAACAACCTGATCACCCCGTATGTCATGGTTACCAGTCGCGGCTACAACAGCTACTTCCCGATGCCCTTCCGCAAGAGCGCCCGCATCGAACTGACCAACGGCGGCACTCATCAGGTGATCGTGTTTTTCCACTTTCTCGGCGCGCGCTACGACCGGCTTCCCGATGAGGCGCTGTATTTTCACGCGCAGTGGCGGCGGGAAAACCCGACGGAAATGGGAAAGAACTACACCATCCTGCACACGCGGGGACGCGGATATTTTGCCGGGGTCCAGATGTTCATGCAGGGCTACACGAAGGGTGACAAGAGCAACTTTCTGGAAGGGGATGAATGGATTTTCATTGATGGCGAGAAGGAAGCCTCAATCAAGGGCACCGGCACGGAGGACTACTTTCAAGGGGCCTGGTATTTCACGGATGGTCCCTTTCAAGCCCCCTACCACGGACTGACCTACCGGGACTTGGAAAATGTCCGCTTTGGTTGCTACCGCTTCCACACCCAGGATCGCATCAATTTCCAAAAGGAAATCCGGGTTGAGATCGAACACGGCCAGCGGCCGTGCAACGAGGCCAAGGCGGACTATTCGAGCGTGGCTTATTACTATCAGACCGAACCGCACACGCCCTTTGCGCCTATTTCCAAAGACCGCGCGCCCACCGCAATCAAGCCCGCCTTCCGGGTGCCCGGCGCCGTCGAGTTCGAGGGCACGCCCGGCTCCAATCCGTGTTACGGCACAACCTATTTTGACGACTGGTCCAACAACATGGCCGGGACGTTCTCTTGGAAAGCGGCGGGGGCTTCGGTGACCAAGACTTTCAAGGTGGGCCAGGCCGGTCCCTATCGGATCGTGGCCCATTACATCGGGCAGGATCACGGTGCGATGCTCCAAGCCGCTGTTGACGGCAAGAACGTCGGTGAGCCGGTGGATACGTGGACGGCAGACCCGTTGGACGCATATCTGCTGTGTCGCAATCGTCCCTTGGGTGCGCGCCCACTGGGCGTCGTGACTCTGACGTCCGGCGAACACAAGCTTACTATTCGCGCCACCGGCAAGAACAACAATTCCAAAGGATTTCAGGCGCTGATAGATTGCGTGGCCGTGGAATTCCAGAAGACTCCCGCCCCATGAGTCGTGCGATGAACATTCTACTCAGCGCGGAAAAAAGAAGAAGGCCACAATAGCGTGAAATCCATCCTGACCTGTGCAATCTGCCTGTTTCCAATTGTTGGAACTTTGCGCGCGGCGGAGTTCCAACGATTGGAAAAGCCGAACATCATCGTCATCCTCAGCGATGATCAGGGCTACGGCGAGTTGGGCTGCCACGGGAATCCTGTGCTGCGCACGCCACATCTCGACCGCCTGCACTCCGGGAGTGTGCGGTTCACGGACTTTCATGTCGCCCCGATGTGCACGCCCACGCGCGGGCAGTTGATGAGCGGTCTGGATGCGGTGCGCAATGGCGCGCTCAATGTCAGCAGCGGGCGCACCCTGCTGCGCCGCGACGTGGCAACCCTGCCGGAGCTGCTCAGGCGCGACGGCTACGCCACCGGCCTGTTTGGAAAATGGCACCTCGGTGACAATTATCCCTGCCGTCCGCAGGATCGCGGTTTTGATGAAGTGGTCACGTTTCCCTCCTCGCACATCGGCGCGGTTCCGGATGCGTGGATGAACGATTACTTCGACGACACCTATCTCCACAACGGTCGCCCGCGCGCGTATCGCGGCTATACGACGGACGTTTTCTTCGACGAGGCGACGGCCTGGATGAAATCGCGCAAGGACGGGGGCAAACCGTTCTTTACCTACCTCGCCACGGCCGCGCCACACTCGCCGCACTACGTTCCCGCCAAATACCGCGAGTCCGTGGCGGCGCGCCTGGAGGCCGCACTGCCGCGCCTGCCCAAACTCGCCCTGGCCCAGCGCGAGCAGCTCGCGCGCTATCTCGGCATGATCGAGAACCTCGACGACAACATCGGCCGGCTGGAGTCCTTTCTGGCCGCCGAGGGCCTCCGGGAAAACACCGTTCTTGTTTTCCTGGCCGACAACGGCACCACGTTTGGCGACCAGTATTTCCCATGCGGCATGAGGGGCAGGAAGGTCACGCTGTGGGAGGGCGGGCATCGCGTGCCCTTCTTCATCCGCTGGCCCGTCGGCAGGCTGGGCGCGCCGCGCGACATGGCCCAACTCTCGCACGTCCAAGATGTGCTGCCGACCCTGCTGGACATCGCGGGGGCCAGTCCGCCCAACGGCGTCGCCTTCGATGGCGTGAGCCTGCTGCCGCTGCTGCGGGGCGAGGTGCGCGAATTGCCGGACCGCACCCTGTTCATCAACTACAGTCGCATGCCGTTCTCCGATGCGGCCGAGTCCACCGTGCGAATGGAAGGCGCGGCAGTGCTCTGGCGGCGGTGGCGCTTCCTGAACAACCGGGAACTTTACGACCTGGCCAGCGATCCGCTTCAGCAGCGCAACGTCGCCGTGGACCACCCGGAGGTGGTCGCCACGTTGCGCCAGCGTCTCGAAGCGTGGTGGCGGCAGAACGGCGTTCGCGCCAATGAACTGCAACGCGTCGTCATCGGTCACGACGCGGAGAATCCGGCGATGCTCACCGCCTGCGAGTGGTGGAACGTGTTTGTGGACCAGCAGGCGCAGGTTCGCCGTGGTGAACGCAAGAACGGAACCTGGCACGTCGAGGTTGCGCAGGCCGGCCGCTACGAGATCGAGATCCGCCGCTGGCCCCGCGAGGCGCGGCTCGCGCTGAACGCTTCCGCGCCCGCCGCCCGGCTGGCCGACGGCGAGCTTCCCGAAGGCAAGGCCCTTCCTATCGCCCATGCGCGCATCCGCATCGGCCCACACAGGCAGAGCATGGAGACAAGCGGCGAGAGCGCCACCTTCATACTGCGGCTCGAACGCGGCCCCGCCGAGTTGGAGGCCACCTTTCTCGACACGGAACAGCGCCCGTTATTGGGAGCCTACTATGCCTACATCCGCCGCCTTTGAATCACTTATGAACCGCCTGCTCTCTCTCTTCGCATTCCTTGCGCTCTCTTGCGGCCACATCCACGCTGTCGAGCGCGCGAGACCCAACGTTGTCTTCATCCTCGCCGACGATCTTGGGTGGCGGGACATCGGCTGTTTCGGCAGCACGTTCCACCGGACGCCGAACCTCGACCGACTGGCCGCGCGTGGCGTCAAGTTCACCCAAGCCTACGCTGCCAACCCGCTCTGTTCGCCCACCCGCGCCAGCATCCTCACCGGCCTCTGGCCGGCGCGCACGGGCATCACTACCCCGGCTTGCCATGAGCCGCAGGTCGTATTGGAGAAAGGCCTGGCGAAGGGACGTCCGAATCAGCGCGTCCTTGAAGCCCAAAGTGTCACGCGGTTGAAGACCGATTACATGACGCTGCCGAAATTGCTGAAACAAGCCGGCTACGCCACCGGGCACTTCGGCAAATGGCATCTCGGTCGGGAGCCGTATTCGCCGTTGCAGCACGGCTTCGATGTGGACTGGCCGCATTGGTGGGGGCCGGGACCGGAGGGTTACATCGCGCCGTGGAAATATCCGCCCGCGATGGGGATCGTCGGCCAACCGGGTGAGCACATCGAGGACACGCTCTCCTCAAAAGCAGCGCAATTCATCCGCGAGAACAAGAACCGACCATTCTATCTCAACTACTGGCAGTTCAGCGTCCACTGCTGGTACGAGGCCAAGCCCGCGCTCGTTGAGAAATACCGCAAGCCCGCCGACCCGAAGAATCCGCAGCGCAACCCGCTCTACGCCGCGATGGTCGAAAGCCTTGACGACGGCGTGGGACGGGTGATGGCGGCGTTGGAGGAATGTGGACTGATGGACAACACGATCATTGTCTTCTGCTCCGACAATGGCGGCGTGGACTGGGCCTCGCCGCGCGTGTTCAGCAAAGACCACCCTGACCTAAGCACAATTCCCATCACGAGCAATACCCCCTTGCGCGGCGGCAAGGCGAATTGCTACGAGGGCGGCGTCCGCGTGCCGTGCATCGTCGTGTGGCCCGGCTTCACCACGCCCGGCGCGAGCAACGACACGGTCATTCAGAGCATTGACTGGATGCCCACGTTGCTCGAAGTGACCGGCGTGCCGTTGCCGGCGGAGACGAAACCCGACGGCATCAGCATCGTGCCCGCGCTCAAGGGCGGCGCGCTTGAACGCGACGCAATCTTCTGTCATTTCCCGCATGATTTGGTCCCCAGAGGCCAGTATCCCGCCACGACGGTGCGCCGGGGCGACTGGAAACTGCACCGCATCCACGCCGGCAACGACGATGGCACCGACAGGCTCGAACTCTACAACCTTCGCAACGACCTCGGCGAAACCGCCAACCTCGCTAACGCACAACCGGAAATCGCCCGCGCACTCAACGCCCTCATCACGCGCTTTCTCAAGGACACCGAGGCCGTCATTCCGAAGCTGAATCCGTCGTGGAAAGCCCCAGTGGCGCAAGGCTGGCAGGTCAGCGGCGACACGCGGCTGCACGCCGAAAACGGCGAACTCCGGATCACCTCCACCGGCAAAGACCCGTGGATTTCCACGCGCGATCTGCCGTCCGGCGCGGGTGGCCCGTTTGTTCTCCAGCTGCGCATCAAGAGCGACGGCAGCGGGGCCGGCGTCGTGTATTTCACGGACGAACCGCAAGGCGTTTTCGGCAACAAGCAGCTGGTGACATTCCCGCTGAAGCACGATGGCGCCTTTCACGACTACGAAGTCAAAATCCCTGCAGAGCGACTCACCGGACTCCGCCTGGACCCCGGCAACGCCCCCGGCCCCATCACCGTCGCTCAAATGGAACTATGCGATGCGAAAGGTGACCGATTGCGGAATCTGGGCGGTGATGCGGATAAGCGCCTGATGCTCGACAACGGCCGGGTCAAGGTGGGCATCGAGCGTTCGAAGGGCGCTTCGATCACGTGGCTCTCCGGCGTCGGTCATTCCGAAAATATCGTCAACTACCACGATCCCGGACGCCTCATTCAACAGTCCTATTACGCGGGGCTTTCGCTTGACCGTCGGGCTGAGGGACAGAGCAAGGTATGGAGTCCGTGGCCGTGGAACCCGATTCAGGGCGGCGGCGTGTCGTCATGGGCGCGGGCCACGGTGGTGAAACGTCTGGACGACGGGACGCTCTATTCCGAGACCCTGCCGAAGCTCTGGGACATGCCGGACGAGGAGGCTGCGGCGTTGATGCGGCAGTGGACTGGGATCGAACCGGAAAGGCCCGAAGCGGTTGTGGTGCGTTGTGAGCTTGTGTGTCAACGGGTTGAGAACGACCGCTGGGGACCGGCGCGAGCGTGCGATCAGGAACTGCCGGCCTGCTATTTCACGCGCAATTTCAGTGTGATGAAAAGTTATCTTGGCGAAGGGAAGTGGCGCGTGGAATCACAGAAACCCGGCCCGCCCTGGGGTCGGGCAAATCCGCCGCGCAAGGCGATGGCTTTCTTCAATCCGCAAGGCTACGGTGTGGCCGTGTTCAGTCCTGCCGCCGACCAGCCTTGGAGTTTTGGGCCGCACGGTGAAGGCGCGAGCAGCGATCCCGTCGCCGGGCCTTGCATGTATATCGGCCCCATGGGCAAGGCGGCTCTCGGCCCGAAAGCCGTGTTCCGGTTTCGCTATTGGATCACGCTCGGCACCGAGGCGGAACTGGCGAATCGCCTGGACGCGCTTTGGGAAAGATATTCCAGGGGGGAGATGGAACAACCCAGCCAACCTAGACCCGACACCCCAAGGCCCCACCCACAGCGAAGGAGAACGCCATGAACACCAACACACTTGACGCAAATTGCGCGCGGCGGGGCGAAATGAAAAAAGTGCGCAGGAAACAGCTTGAGCCGGGCGGCCCGGCCCCTATGATGGTAAACAAACACAGGAGATCAACATGGCCAAGATAGCAATGCTCGGCGCCGGCAGTCTGGTGTTCTGCAAAACCCTGATGTCGGATTTCCTCGCGACGAAAGCGCTGGAGGGCAGTGAATATCGCCTGATGGCGCTGACGCACACGCGCCTCGACAAGATGCGCGACTTCGTCCAGCGCATGATCCGCGACAACAAGGTCAAAGCCACCGTCACCGCGACCACCGACCGCCGCGAGGCGCTCAAGGGCGCGGACTATGTCGTCATCATGATCCAGGCCGGCGGCGTCGCGGAGTTCAAGCAGGACTACGAAATCCCGCTGAAGTACGGCGTGGACCAGTGCATCGGCGACACGATGGGTCCCGGCGGCGTCTTCCGCGCGCTGCGCCACATCCCGAAGCTGCTGGAAATCGCGCGTGACGTGCAGGAGTTGTGCCCGAACGCCATCGTGTTCAACTACGCCAACCCGATGGCGATGTGCTGCTGGGCGCTCGGCCGCATGCCGGGCCTGCAGTTCGTCGGCCTCTGCCACGGCGTGCAGACCACGCTGGACCTGATCGCCAGTTACGCCGGCGCGCCGAAGAGCGAGATTGATTTCCTCTGCGCGGGCATCAACCACATGGGCTGGTTCCTCAAGCTGGAGCACCAAGGCAAGGACCTCTATCCGGTCCTGAAAAAGAATTTCGAGAAGCCCGGCTACTACGTCAACGAGAAGGTCCGCGGCGAGGTCATGCGGCACTTCGGGTACTTCATGACCGAGAGCACCGGCCATCTCTCCGAATACCTGCCCTACTTCCGCAAAAACAAAAAGGCGCTCGACCTCTACTGCGACGAGCCGTCGTTCGGAGGCGAGACCGGCGCCTATTATAAATACTGCGCCATGCTCGCCGAGAAGTTCGCGAAGACCGACCCGCTCTCCATCGAGTCCACAAAGCTCGGTCCGCGCAGCGCGGAATACTGCTCGCACATCATCGAGGCGAAGGAGACCGGGGTCGTCTTCCGGCTCAACGGCAATGTCCGCAACGATGGCTACATCACGAATCTGCCCAACGGCTGCTGCGTCGAGGTGCCGGTCTATGTGGACCGCCTCGGCCTGCACCCCACGGTCGTCGGCGCGCTGCCGCCGCAGTGCGCCGCGCTCAACATGACCAACGTGCTCGTGCAGGGGCTGACCGTAGAGGCCAGCTTCGCCGGCGATCCCGAGCTGGTCATGCAGGCACTCGCACTCGACCCGCTGACCGCGGCGGTGCTGACGCTCGACGACATCCGCCGGATGACCGCCGAGCTGCTGGAGGCGGAACGGGCCCATCTGCCGCAGTTCGCGGGCAGGCCAATGCGCGTCGTTCCGGCGATCAGCATCCCGAAGAACGTCAAGCGCGCCGAGGTGCCGCTCGACCCCGCGCTGGCGATTGCCAACCGCTTCGGCAAGCTCGCGCAGGCGTGAGGCGCGCGATGCCGGGCCAGAACCAGCGTGGCTGCGCCGCAGGTTTTCCAGGGATTGGAAAAGTTTCCCCGTTTTTTTCCAGGCCTTGGGAAAATCTCCGCGCCTTTTTCCAAGCCTTGGAAAAAATAACCGGAAATTTTCCAAGCCTTGGACACGGACGTGTCGCCGGCGGATTGCTCGGCGCAACCCTCTGCTGCGCGGTCGCCGCCGGACCGGTGCCGGCCGCCGGCGCGGATACTAATCTGTTCCGGCGGGCGAACCTGGTCGCGTGGTGCATCGTGCCGTTCGATGCACAACAGCGCGGGCCGGAAGCGCGCGCTGCGATGCTGGAGCGGCTCGGTCTCAAGCGGTTCGCTTATGACTGGCGACCCATGCACGTGCCCACCTTCGAGGCCGAAATCCTCGCGACGAAAAAGCACGGCATCGAGTTCACCGCGTTCTGGGGGCAGCACGAGCAGGCCTTCCAACTTTTCGAAAAATACAATCTGAAGCCGCAGATCTGGGTCATGTTGCCGGAGACCAATCTGGCGCAGGCGGCGCACGTGCAACTGGCCGTGGAGCGGCTGCTGCCGCTGGTGGAGCGGACGCGCAAGCTCGCCTGCCAGATCGGCCTCTATAATCACGGCGGCTGGGGCGGCGAGCCGGAGAACATGACCGCCGTGGCACGGCAGCTCCGTGCGCAGCACGGCGCGACGCACGTCGGCATCGTCTATAACCTTCATCACGGCCACGGCCATCTCGACCGCTTTCCCGCCGCGCTCGCGGCCATGAAACCCTTTCTGCTCTGCCTCAACCTCAACGGCATGACCAAGGACGGCAATAAACGCGGCCAAAAAATCCTGCCGCTGGGGCAGGGCGAGTTTGATCTGCAGTTGCTGAAAAACATCCGCGACAGCGATTATGCCGGTCCGATCGGCATTCTCAATCACACCGAGGCTGACGCCGAGGCGCGGCTCAAGGACAACCTCGAAGGACTCGACTGGTTGGTGGCGCAACTCAATGGTAAAGCGGCCGGCCCGAAACCGCAGCCGCGCTCGTGGTCGCCGCCCGCCACGGGCAAGCTCCGTACGCTGCAAGCCAAGCCGGACAACCCAGCCCAAATCGTCGCGTGGCAGCAGGACCTGCGCGCGAAGCTCCAGAAGCTGCTGAAGATTGACGGCCTTATCACTAGCGAGTCGAAGCTTCCGTTCGACGCCAAGGAGGTTGGTGCCTGGGACATGGGCGATTACGTCGCGAAGAAACTGACGCTCCGCTCGACGCCGGGGCGGATCATCACCGTCGTCATCACGCTTCCAAAGCGTGGCGCCGGTCCGTATCCGGCTGTTGTTTGCATCGGCGGACATGGGTCGGGTCTCTACAGCACCTACGCCAACGGGAAGCCTTTCGCGGACGCGCCGGCCAAGGGCGGGGACTCGATCTACAAGGGCTTTGCAGCGGAACTGGCCGGGCAGGGCTATGTCACTCTTTCAACCGTGGTCAGCCAGCACGAGGTGCGTGAACCGGGCCGCACGCTGATGGGCGAGCGGCTGTGGGACCTGATGCGGTGCGTGAGTTATTTGGGCGCGCTGCCCGAGGTGAGCACATCCAGCATCGGCTGCGGCGGACTCTCGCTGGGCGGCGAGATGACGATGTGGCTGGCGGCGCTGGATACCCGGATTGCGGCGGCAGACAGTTCGGGTTTCCTGACGGTCATGGACCAGATGGAGAAAGGCCATTGCCTGTGCTGGAAGTTCGATGGTCTGCGTGAGTTGGTGGACTATGCCGATATCTACGCGTTGATCGCCCCGCGCCCGTTGGAATGCCAGAACGGCCGCAAAGAGGCGCCGGGTTCGTTCACGCCGGCGCTTGCGGAGCGGGCTATGGGCGAGTTGCGTCCGCTTTACGCCGCGTTCAAGAAACCCGGCAACGCCTCCCTCGACATCCATGATGGCGGCCATGAGATTGATCTCCCCGCACTGCTGGCCTTCTTCAACAGACACCTGAAACCATGAACAAACTTATCATCTCCCTTGCGCTGTTGGCCGCCGCCGTGAGCACGCCCGCCGCGCCGCGGCCGAACATCGTCATCATCCTTGCCGACGATCTCGGCTACGGCGATCTCGGCTGTTACGGCCACGCGAAATTCAAGACGCCGAACCTCGACCGGCTGGCGGCCGAGGGTGCGCGGCTGACGCAGTTCAACTGCGCCGCGGCGTTCTGCGCGCCGACGCGCGCGACGCTGATGACCGGGCGCTATCCGTTCCGCTGCGGCATGACGCAGAACCCGACGCCCGATGCCGGGCCGGACGCCGACGCGCTGCATCTGCCGGAGGACGAGGTCACGCTCCCGCAACTGCTCAAGCAGGCGGGCTACGCGACGGGCATGGTCGGCAAGTGGCACCTCGGCCACGCCAAGCCGGAGTGGCTGCCGACGCGGCGCGGCTTCGATGAATATCTCGGCATCCCGTACTCGAACGACATGCGGCCCGTGCAGGTGCTCGAAGGTACGCAGCGCGTGGAATATCCGGTGGTGCAGGCGACGCTGACGCAGCGCTACACGGCGCGCGCGCTGGACCTCGTCGAGCGCAGCCACAAACAGTCGCGCCCGTTCTTCCTCTACTTCGCGCAGATGCTCGTCCACAAGCCGCTCGCCGTCGCCGAGGAGCACTATAAGCAGAGCGGCGCGGGGCTCTATGGCGACGCGATGCGCGAGCTGGACTGGAGCGTCGGCGAACTGCTCGCCAAGCTGAAGGCGCTCGGCATCGAGGAACAGACGCTCGTGCTGTTCACCAGCGACAATGGCCCGTGGTTTGGCGGCAGCACCGGTGGCCTGCGCGGCATGAAAGGCAGCACCTATGAAGGCGGTTATCGCGTGCCGTGCCTCGCGCGCTGGCCGGGAAAGATTCCCGCCGGCCACGTCAGCGGCCAGCCGGCGGTGATGATGGACCTGTTTTCCACCGTGCTGAAGGCCGCGCAGGTGGAACCGCCGTCCGGGCTCGTGCTCGATGGCAAGGACATCATGCCGTTATTCTGCTCCGACGCGATGAGTCCGCACGCCGTCATCTTCGGCGTGCGCGGGCCGCAGCTCGCCACCGCGCGCGACGGGCGCTGGAAACTGCATGTGCTCGCGCCGCAGGACCCGTTCCTCAAGCGCGGCCAAAGCGGAGAGCGCTGGGTTGATCCTCGTGGACCGGATGGCGTGACAATCCTCGCACCCTGCGAACAGTATCAGCCGTCGGACCATCCCGGCGTGCGCACCGGCGACGCGCCCGCGCCGATGCAGCTCTTCGATCTGCAGGCCGATCCCGCCGAGCAGCACGATGTGGCCGCGCAGCACCCCGACTTGGTCGCGCGCCTCAAGCAGGCCTTCGACGCCATGAACGCGCAGCCGCGTCCGCATCCCGAACAATCCACCGCGCGGGATAAGTCGAAACAGAAAACGGCCCATTGAAAGCGGCGCGCCTCTTTCTCCGGTCGTGCCGGCTGGGCGCAGCGCCGCGTGGCCATGGCCGGACAGCGTCCTGACAACCACCGACGGCGCCGGCGAGCGCCCAGCGTCAACAAAAAACGTTGCATTAGTAAAACCAAGTTTGATATGGGATACCACCATGAAACGTGATGAACGGCCACGGCCACGCGGAGCGGCGAGTTATCCGGTGCCAGCCCTCGAGCGCGGGCTGGCCGTCCTGGAGTATCTGGACCAACATCCGGCGGGCCGCACGATGATCGAAACCGCGCGGGACTTGCGGCTGCCCAAGAATGCGGTATTCCGCATCACGCTGACGCTGCTTCGCCTCGGTTATCTGGAGCGCGACGGTGGCAAGCGGCTCCGCCTCGGGCACAAGACGCTCACATTGGGCTACGGCGCTCTGGGCGAGGGACGCAGCCTCGTCGAGCAAGCGCTGGAACAGATGCGCGCGTTGCGCGACGCGACTGGGGAGACGGTTTGCCTGAGCGTGCTGGCGGATCGAGAAGGTTTTGTGCTGGAAAGTGTGCCAGGGACACACCTGTTCCGATGTATGGTTGATCCTGGGATGCGGCAGCCCCTGCATGCTTCGGCATCCGGGAAGGCAATTCTCGCCCACGTGCCGCAGAGTGAGCTGGATACTCTGCTGCCGCAACTGCAGTTGGTCCGCCTGACACCGAATACGATCACACGGAAGGCTCAATTGAGGGAGGAACTGCGAAGTGTGCGGGACCACGGTTACGCGCTGGATCGGTGCGAGCACGTTGATGGCGCAATGTGTGTGGCTGCGCCGGTCTTTGATCGGCGCGGCCACGCGGTGGCCTCGCTGACTGTGACAGCGCCGGTCGGTCGAATGCCCGGTGAAAAGTTGTCGGGCTTGGGCCGGATGGTTCGGCAACATGCAGACGGCATCTCTGCCCGACTGGGCGGTTCGAGGCCAGGAGCAGCGCGATGAAATCGAAGGCAACGCAAATGTGCCACATCAGGGATATACTCGCTGGACAACGCAAGGCGGTAAGGGTTGCCTGGGAACTCGCCGGGGTCTTGACGTTGGCGGGTTTCGCGATGGCGGCTGCCATCAGCCCGAGCCCAAAGGCTTCGCAGCCGCGCGAAGAGCGAGTTTCGGCGTCGGCATCACGCCAGCAGATTGAAGCGGACTGGCTGAAGGCGCTGGCGCAGCCGTTGACCACGCAGGGCGACGCGGCGGGCGCGGTGGACGGTGTCAAGAACGGCAAGTATGCGTTCCACACCGGACAGCAGGCGCATCCGTGGTGGCAGGTGGATCTTGGCCGCGTCACGCCGATTGCGCGCGTTGTCGTGTTCAATCGCCTCGACTACGCGCCCGGTCTGCACAATGCCGACAATGTCCGCATCCTCACGTCCGACGACGGGACGAACTGGACGCTGCGCCACGACAACCAAGGCCGGCACTTTGGCGGCATCTCCGGTGCGAAACCGTTGAAAGTGGTTTTTAAGGAAGCAGAGGTGAAGGCCCGCTTCGTCCGGCTGCAAGTGCCAAGCGCAAAACCAATCTTCCTCCATCTCGACGAAGTCGAAATTTACGGATCGGGGTCGGACGCGCGGAACCTCGCGCTGCATCAGCCGGCGGACCAGTCGAGCCTAAGCCAGTGGTCAACGGCGAAAACAGCGAAGTCGGAAGACATCCCGACCGCGGCGTGCATCGAGCGCGCGCGGAAACTGGCCGGACACCTCGGCAAGTCCGACGTGGATGTTGGCACACATCTGCGCGAACTGGAGGCCGCAGAGCAACGTTTGCGCGCACTGCCGGCCGGCGCGCCGGAAAGTGAGCGCCGACAGCTTTATCTCGACACGCGCTGGATCATCCGGCGGCTGGTGTTCGCCAACCCTTTGCTGAACTTCAAGGAGCTGTTGTTCGTGAAGCGGTTCACGCAGGAGACCTATCCCGATGTTTGCCTCAATCACATGCCGTGGGTCTCGCGGCCCGGCGGCGACCTCTGCGTTCTGAGGAATCCGTTCGCACTGGGAGGCGAGGGGCAGAGCGTGCGCCACATCCTCAACAGTGCGCTCGGTCCGGGACACATTCACGGCATGGACCTGTGGTGGGACGGCAGCCGCATCGTTTTCGGCTACGCCAGCGCCAAGAGCAGCGAGCCGCCAGCCGGCTGGCGCGACCGCCGCACCAATTTTGACCTGCGCCGCAGCGAGGAACCCACCCATCTCTTCGAGATCGGCGCGGACGGGCGCGGTTTGCGGCAGCTCACGCACGGCGAGTGGAGCGACCTCGATCCGACATACGCCCCCAACGGCGATATCGCGTTCGTCTCCGAGCGCTGTGGCACGTCGCTCCAGTGCAACGAATATGACAAAGACGAAACGAGCTGCAACCTCTACGTCATGCGGCCCGATGGCAGCGGTATCCGGTGGATGAGCGTGAACAAGGATGGCGACTATCTGCCGCACACGCTCGACGACGGCACCATCGGCTACACGCGCTGGGAATATCACGAGCGCAGCTTCGCCTTCATCCAATCGCTCTGGTTCATCCGGCCCGACGGCACGGGTGCGGACGCGCTCTTCAAGCAGCACTTTGCCAATCCGTGGGCGCTGGAGGACGTGCGTTCAATTCCCCGCAGCCGTAAACTGGTCGCCATCGCCACCGGCCATCACACGCTCGCCGTTGGCCCACTGGTGATCGTGGACGCCGCGCCGGGCATGAACGAACCGCGCGGCCTCGGCAACGTCACGCCGGGCGTGAAACCGCCTGAAGGCGGCATGGATGGCGTGCCCGTGCCGGATGGCGGCGTGGCGGACCACGGCGGTTTCTACTCTACCCCGTGGCCACTCTCAGAGAAGTTCTTCCTCGTCGCCTACAACTACGGAAAGGAAACCGACGCCACCGGCTACGCGCTTTATCTGGTGGACGTGTTCGGCAACAAGGAACTCATCTTCCGCGACCCGGCGATTTCCTGTTTCATCCCGATACCGCTGCGCGCGCGCCCGTGTCCGCCCGTGCTGCCCGACACGACGGACCGTACCAAGGCCTACGCGACCTGTGCGGTCAGCGACGCGAGCTTTGGCAGCCAAGAAATTGCCGCGCGCATCCGCTACCTTCGCATCGCCGAGCCGCTCGGCTGGCCCTACGACAACCAGAATGGCGGCCAGCGCTACGTCGAGGACCACAACTGCCAGAAGCCCAGTGGCGAGAAGCGCATCCTCGACAATTGGACGCCCGTGCGCATCCTCGGCGATGTGCCGGTCGAACGCGACGGCAGCGCGTATTTTCGCGTGCCGCCGGACACGGCGGTCTATTTCCAGTTACTCGACGAAAACCGGATGGAACTGCGGCGGATGCGCAGCTTCATCAGCTTCCAGCCCGGTGAACAGCGTGCGTGCGCGGGCTGTCATGAGTCGCGCAACGTGGCGCCGCGCGCCGCGCCGCTGTCGCTCGCAACGACGCGTCCGCCGGCGGCGCTGATCCCGCCGCCGTGGGGCGACCGGCCGATCAATTTCCTGCGCGATGTGCAGCCGGTGCTCGATGCACATTGCGTGCGCTGTCACGGCGGACTCAAGCCCGCGGGCGGTCTTGATTTCTGCGGCGGGCTGACCAGCTTCGACCTCGCCGTGCCCGGCTACGGCTACAACCGCGCCTTCGCGACCCTCATGGCGCACAACCTCGTGTCCCGTTCGCCGGCCCGGGTGCAGGACGCGACCGTCACGCCGCCGCTGGCCTACGGCGCGCACCGCAGCAAGCTGATCGAAGCGCTGGGCAAGGAACCGCACAGCCAGCGCGTGAAGCTGAGCGCCGAGGACCAACTGCGGCTGGCGATGTGGATCGACGCCAACGCGCCCTACCACGACCGGTTCATCAACAAGCGCGCGGCGCAGCCCGCCTACGATCTCGCCGCCGACCGCGAATTGCACGGCAAGCTCAAAGCCATCCATGAGCGCCGCTGCGCCGGTTGCCACCGCGCCGACGAAGTCACGCGGCTCGACTGGATCAATCTCCACGACGCGCAACGCAGCCTGTTCCTGCACGCGCCGCTGGCCAAGTGCAGCGGCGGCGCGGGTAAATGCGACGGCGTCGTCTATGCCGACGCGCAAGACGCCGACTATCGCGCGGCGCTGCACCTGGTGAGCGCCGCCGTGCAACGTGCCTGGGCGCAACCCCGCCGCGACCTGTGCTCGTGTGAGCGCCGCGGTGCAGACCTGCCCGGGCCTCCGGCGCGCAACATCCCGTCACGGACGCCATGAAAAAGAAGTTACAAGGGACGCAGGTGAAGCCACGCGAACAGGGCCTGCCGCCAACTCCACTAGACGCTGTCGTGCGGTCGCTCCAGCTCACGGAGCTGTTCGAGCCGCTGGAGGATGTGATGTTCTGGATCAAGGATCGCGACGGGATCATCTGCTGGGCGAACCGCACGTT
>CAIWHP010000016.1 GCA_903912445.1 uncultured Lentisphaerota bacterium | reverse complement strand
CGCCGCCGATGACCGCCAGCTTTGCCGTCCACAAGGCGAGGTTCAGGCCCTGCGTCGTGCCGCTCTGCGCCAGCTCCGCCACGGCGCGCCGCAGTTGGTCCACCGCTTCCAGCAGCAGCGTCAGCCACTCCGGCGGGGGCTTGATGTGCTTGTCGCGGACCTCCTGCAGCACGCTCTCCAGCCGGTGATTGAATTGCTGGAGCACATCGAAGCCCATCAGCCCGCTGTTGCCCTTGAGCGTATGAAAATGCCGGAGCAGATTGTTCAGTCGGTCCGGCTCCTTGTCCAGCGCCAGCAAATCCTGCTCGGCGTGGTCCAGGATCTCGTCGGCATCCTGCAGAAAGACGTTCAGCATGTCCGCCGAGGCCGCCGCGCGCGGCGCGGCCTGCGCCGGTGCTGCGGCCGGCGCGGCGCCGGACGCGGCGGTGTCCGCGAGGAGCGCCTCCACCTTTTCGCTATCGGTGTGCGCGGCCACGGCAGGGAGGCCGCCCGCGACGCCGGCGGCAAATTCCCACGGCAGCTCCAGCGCGCGCGCCGCCGCGGCGCAGCGGTCCAGGTCCGCTTCCAGCCGCGGCTCGGCGCCGTTGGCCGCCACGCCTTCCACCAGGCGCGCGGCGAACTGGAAACCGGTCAGCAGGAAGTGCGTCTGCGCGGTCGTGAACTGCGGCGGCGCTGCCTCGGCGCCGCGCGGCCGCAGCAGCTCGAACAGGGGCCGCGCGACGGCGGCCAGTTGCGGGAAATTCAGGAACAGCCCGGCGTCGCGCAGCACGTGCGCCAGATGGGATAGCTGGGCGAGGCGCTTGAGGTCCATGCGCAACGGCGCCGCGCCCAAACGCGCCGCCTCGGTCAGCACGGCCTCGGCTGCGCCGGCGAGCTGCCGGTACTCCGCCAAAAACGCGCGCCGCATATGGTGAGCCGGGGTGTCCATGCCCTTCGCGCCATAGATAGCACACCGCCGGATGGGCACCAATCCCATTCTCGGCCGGCCGGCGCAAAAAGGATTCGCAGCCGCAACGTTCTGTAGTAGCTTTCCCGCCATGCGCACGCCGCACAACCCGGGCCGCCGATGAGCCGCGCCGCCCAGAGTATCTTCTATGCCGTGGCCTTCGGGCTGCTCGGCCTCGCCATCGGCGGGGCGTGCGGGTCGTTGCTGACCCGCCGCGCGCTGCAGGCCGAGGACCGCGCCCACCCGTGCATCTCGGGGCCGTGGGGCCATGTGCGCTGCCTGGATTCGATCATCGAGGCGCCGGAAGGCTCCATCCGGGTGGCGTCCCTGCCGACGAACGCAACGAGCTGGTTCATGGACGTGCTCTCGCCGCTGGCGCTGAAACAGAAATTGCGCGGCTGCAACCTGGCCGAGGAGCAGGTGGCCGCGCTGCAGGGCTGGGCTGCCCCCGCCCCCCAGGGCGGCGGCTTCATCCTGCAGCCGCCGGACGAGTTCGTCATCGGCTTGGCGCCGCGCGACCGCGCCAGCCTCTACAGCCTGCTCGCGTGCTACACGCAGAACGTCGCGCACGTGGTCCCGTTCCGCTTCGACCTCGAGACCCAGAAGGATTGGTTCGAGGGGGCGCAGCTGGACGCCGGCGCGGAGGCGCTGGTCCGGCAACTCGTCTACCGCCAGGGCAACATGCGCCTCTTCTCGGACCTGCCGCTCGTGTTGCGCCGGTACGCCGACCCCGTGGTCTATGCCAGCCTCTTCCGCGCCCTCTCGCGCGAGGCGACCGTGCTGGCCTGCCTGCGCGTCGGTCCTGACGATCGCCTGAAGGGCTTGGCTAATTACTGGGGCTGGCCCGACCGCGAGGAGTCCGTGTTCACGCTCCTCAAGACGGCGCAGCTGGCGAGCGGCGGCGCCGACGTGCCCCTGGCCCTGCTGCTGCCGCCGTTTGTCCGCGACCGCCTCGGCCAATATCCCACCTCCGCCGATCCGGAGTTCAGCAGCTGCCACTACACCTGTCTGAACTTTTTCAGCACGCAGCCGGACCTGCGCTTCACCAATCTCGCCGAGGTGGCGCGCTCCTTGCGGCAGGACTATCTCGAGGTCACCGACCCCGCATATCAGCTGGGCGACATCATCCTGTTCGAGAAAAAGGGCGAGGGCGTGGTCCACACCTGCAACTACATCGCGGACAAGCTCGTGTTCACCAAGAACGGCGGCTCGCTCGTGCGCCCGTGGCTGCTGGCGCAGCTCGATGACCTGGTGGGCTTCTATTCCTACCCCAAGCCGGTCACGCTCAAGGTCCTGCGCCGGCGCGACCTCCTCAAACATGCCCGCGCGGCCCCGTGACGGGCGGCCTGCACTCAACTGCCGCCGACGAAGTCAACGGTCTGCCGGATGAAAAATTTCCCCCATGATTTAGCAGCCTGATATCTGTGGCGGACTTTTTGGCGCCAAGCATCGGCCCGCTGCGCGGGAGAAAAAGAAAACCCCGCGATGGAGGGCGAATCACATCGCGGGGCCCAGCCTGGTGGCTGAAATTTGGATCAGCCGATGGCCGCGTTGCCGGACTCGCCGGTGCGGATACGGATGACGTCGTCTAGGTTCAGGACGAAGATCTTGCCGTCGCCGACCTGGCCGGTGCGCCCGCCCTCGATGATGGCCTCAACCGTGGGCTTGACGAACTCGGCGTTGACGGCGATCTCCAACTTCATCTTCTTGAGCAGCGTGCCCGCCTCCTTGTGGCTGCGGTACACGGTGGCGACGCCGCGTTGGCGGCCGCGGCCCATGACGCTGGTGACGGTGACGAGGTGAATCTCCTTCTCCTCGAGCCGCAGCATGACTTCGTCGAGCCGGTCGGGCTGGATGATGGCGATAATGTATTTCATGGGGCTGGCTCCTGGGGGTTAGTCGAGCACGGTGTAGCCGGTTTCGCGGTGGTCGGTCAAGTCGAGCCCGATCCGTTCAGACTGGGCATCGGAGCGGAGGCCGACCAGCGCATCCACGAGGCGCAGCAGGATGAACGTGACGACAAAGGCGTAGGTGGCCGTGACGAGCACCGCGATGCACTGCACCTTGAAGAAGTGGACGTTGCCGTAGATCAGGCCGTCGGCGCCGGCGGGGTTGATGGCCTTCGAGGCGAAGACGCCGGTCAGCAGGGCGCCGAGGATGCCGCCGACGCCGTGGACGCCAAATGCGTCGAGCGCGTCGTCATAACCGAGCTTCGGCTTGATGATGCTGACGAAGACCCACGGGACGATGCCGGCGATGATGCCGATGGCGATCGCCGCCATCGGGCCCACATAGCCGGCGGCTTGCGTGATGGTGGCCAGGCCGGCGACGCCGCCGGAGATGATGCCGAGCACCGTCGCGCGCTTGTTGGCCACGAGGTCCATGACCGCCCAAGTCAGGCCGCCCGCGGCGGCGGCCAGGTGCGTGGCCACGAACGCGCTGGTGGAGAGGCCGCCCGCGCACAGGGCGCTGCCGGCGTTGAAGCCGAACCAGCCGAACCAGAGCAGGCCGGCCCCGAGCGTGGCGAACGGCAGGTTGTGCGGCGGGCTCATGCGGTCGGGATAGCCCTGGCGCTTGCCGATGACGAGCGCGGCGGCGAGGCTCGCGACGCCGGCGTTGATGTGCACGACCGTGCCGCCGGCAAAGTCGAGCACGCCCATCTGGTTGAGGAAGCCCTCCTTGCCCCAGACCCAGTGGCAGACGGGGTCATAGACAAAGGTGGCCCAGAGGAGCGAGAAAATGACGAAGGCGGCAAACTTCATGCGCTCCGCGAAGGCGCCGACGATGAGCGCGGGCGTGATGACGGCGAACATCATCTGGAACATCATGAAGAGCTGGTGGGGGATGGTCGGCGCGTAGGGGCTCGGCACGGAGGCGCTCACGTTCTGCAGGCCGGCCCAGGACAGGTTGCCGATCATGCCTTTGATATCCGGGCCGAACGAAAGGCTGTAGCCGATCAGCACCCACTGCAGCGACACCAGGCACATCATCATGAAGCACTGCATGAGCACGGAGAGCACATTTTTCCGGCGCACGAGGCCGCCGTAGAAGAACGCCAGGCCGGGGATGGTCATGAGGAGCACGAGGCCGGTGCTGATGCTGACCCAGGCGGTGTCGCCCGCGCTGACGTCTTTGGCGGTCAGCGCCACCGGGGCCGCGCCCGCGACTGCCTGCTGCGCCGGTGCGCCCGTGGTCATGGCCACTACGGCCAAAGCCACCAGCGCAACGCATACGAAACGTTGCTGCATATAACCTTCCCTCCGAATGGTTATGCTGGCGGCCTTATTGTCGCCAATCGGACGGGGATCAGCAACCAGTGTGCCAAGCGTGCGTCTTCCGCCGGGATAAAACGCAGCAAAGTATTTAGACTGCAACTAACTACGGTAAATCATGCGTGCCGGCGCATCGCCAGCCATCAGCGATAAAAGTTACACTATTCGACATTCAAATAAGAGATAGATACAATAATGTATTTATTTATGCGTGCTCCGCCCTTGTGGTCTGCACCGCACCGCTGTTTTTGGGGGTGTGCGTCCCGCCGCGACGTTGATGCGCCGGGCATTTTCTTGCGGCGGCTTCCCTGGCGCGCCTCAGTGGGCGGGAGCGCCCGCTCCTGAGTCTGTGTGTTGGTCGCTCTTGTCGGCATACCTGCTGTCCCCTGCAATAATTTCCGCATCGCCTCGTTTGGTTTGGTGTCTGCGCTTGGATGGGAAGCAACAACATGACCACTTCGTCGCGGCGGTATTTTCTCAAGCGGTTCGGCGTTGGTCTGGCAGGCTCCGCGCTATCTTTTCCAATGCTTGGAAAAAGTGCCGGGTCCACTTTCCAGGCCTTGGAAAAGGCCAGAGTCCGTCCGAACATTTTGCTGATCATCACCGACCAGCAAGCCGCGGACATGATGAGTTGCGCGGGCAACCGCTGGCTCAAGACGCCAAACATGGACCGCCTTGCCGCCGAGGGCGTGCGCTTCGAGCGCGCCTACTGCGCCAATCCGGTCTGCATCCCCTCGCGGTTCAGCTTGTTCTCGGGCGTGATGCCCTCGGTCATCGGCATGGATGACAATGCGGACGAAAAGAATCCTGTCGCGCCAGAAATTCTCTCGCGCGCGATGGGCTCTGTGTTCCAGGCGGCAGGCTATCAGACCGTGTACGCCGGGAAGGTGCATCTGCCGGGACAGCCCGGTGTGCAGGGAAATGTGAAGGCCTATGGCTTTCAGGACTGGCTGGCGCCGGGGGATGCCGAGGGGCGCGCCCCGACGGTGCAGGCGTGTGCCAGCTTCCTCCGGACCAGGCACGAAAAGCCCTTCCTGCTGGTCGCCTCGCTTATCAATCCGCACGACATCTGTTACCAGCCGCTCCGCGAATGGGTGCAGTCCCTGCCACCCTTGGACAAGCGGTCGAAGCTGATCTCGCCGAAAGCGTTGGTGGATCTGGACGCAGCCCTGCAGTTGCCTGCCGGTGTTTCTGAGCAGGATTTTTTCAGCCAGGTCTGTCCGCCGCTGCCAGCCAATCATGCGATCCCGGAACGCGAGTTGACTGCTTTTGGCGCGACAAAGCGCGGTGGCTATCTGGACTGGGCGCGGCAGCATTACACGGCCCGGCAGTGGCAGCTCTATCGCTGGGCCTATGCGCGGTTGACCGAGAAGGTGGACGCAGAAATCGGGCAGTTGCTGGAGGCGTTGCGCGGTGCCGGGCTGGAAGAAAACACCGTCGTACTCTTTACCAGCGACCATGGCGAGCAGGCGGGCGCGCATCGCGCGGTCACCAAGGGTTACCTCTACGAGGAGTCCACGCGCATCCCGTTCATCGTGCGCTGGCCGGGCGTGGTCCAGGCGGGACGGGTGGATGCGGAACATTTTATTTCCAGCGGGTTGGATCTGATCCCGACGCTTTGCGATTGCGCGGGCGTGCCTGTGCCCTCGGCGCTGAAGGGGCGCAGCGTGCGGCCGCTGGCGGAAGGGCGCGCAGTGGCGGACTGGCGGAGCTTTCTGGTGGTGGAAAACCGGCGTTCGCTGCTGGTGCATACCGGCCAGTGGAAGTACATGGTGGGTCACGCGGACAGCGCCGAGCCGCCGGCTCCGGTCGTACGCGAGATGCTGATCCATCTTGGCAAGGATGCCGGTGAGCTGACGAATTTGGCCGGCGATCCGGCCTGCCGTCCGCATCTGGAAGCCTGCCGCCGCCTGCTGCGAAAATGGTACGCGGCGCACTACCTGAAACTCGATCCAGCGTATGTCGTGAAGGATTGAAGCGAGATGTTTACGCGCTATTCCCTTGCGCAGTTCAGCCGGATCGTCAACCGCGGCTAGGTTGGTATCGGGATGTCTTTGCCACGCATGCGCCGGGTCATCGTGACGCCAAACCTCGCCGGCCGTGGTCCGTGAAAATTAGACGCGATGAAAAGAAAGACATTATGACAGGGCAACATGGACGGATGATGGCCTTGCTGGCGGCGTGTGTAATGCTGTCGGGTGCCAGACCGGTCAGCGGTGCGAACGAGACGCCTAAAGGCGACCGTAATTTCAAAGGGGCCTTGGAGTTGATCGACAGCGCGACGCAGGCAGGAAACCGGCACGTAGAAGGCAAGGCGGAATATTGTTTCGAGGAGTATATGGTTCCGCTGTGGGCCGGCTCCACCAGTTATGACGAAACGGTTCTAATGCTGAAGGACAAGGGTTTGCCTGAGGCAGATCTGTTGTATGTGCCGGAGCGTATTGTTTCCGTAAGAAGCCCCGACTTGAAGACGGAATATCAGGCCGGGAAAGATTATGTCGTCAAAGGAAGAACGCTAACGCTTACCGCTGACAGCCCGGCGAGCTATCTGACGGTTGCAGATCTGTATCCGGCACAGGCCGCAAGATATGCCAGCGCGAAAAGAGGCGGAGGATATGTCTCCATCAAACTGCCGGACGGTCGACAGTTCTGCGAGGTCCAATTGAGGGTGACCTATACTCACACGGAGACCGGTTTTGGCGCTTACGTACCGCCGGCCTTTGGCGACAAACTTATTCCCAGAACTATTGCCAAGCTGCAAAAGGGCGAGGCGCTGAAAATTGTTTTTTACGGAGACAGCATTTCTGCCGGTGCAGAGCCCAGCGGTTTCAGGGGTAAACCGCCTCACCTGCCCTCCTGGTTTACTCTTGTGCAACGTACGTTGTCCGGAAAATATCCGTCGGCTCTTACCGTCGAGAATCCATCCGTCGGCGGCAAAGCTTCCGATTGGGGGCGCGCTAACGCCGCCGCGTTGGTGGCCTCAAAAATTCCCCAGGTGGTGGTGATCGGCTTTGGGATGGGCGATGCACATGCGGTGAACAACTTTTCGCCGGCGACGTACAAGGCCAATATTAAATCAATCATGGATACGGTGAGGGCAAAAAATCCCGAGTGTGAGTTCATGTTGGTCTCACCGATGCTGGCAAATCCCGAAGCCGTGGGCTTTTCCGGTTGCCAGGCCGCCTATGTAAAACCGCTGCAGGAGTTGCAGGACGAAAACGCCGGTGTCGAACTTGTGGATGTCACCACGGCCACCGCGTTTTTGCTTTCGCGGAAAAAGTTTGGGGATATCAGCGGGAATGGCGTAAATCATCCCGGCGACTATCTCACCAGGGTATATGCCCAGGCGGTGCTTGCCGCGCTGTTCCAGCACTAGCTCGTGGCGGACAGGACAGGAAAAATCCGTGCCGTACCCGGGCGGGCGGAGGAGAAGTGGAGAAAGATAGGCAATGAAACGACAAAGCATTACTTGGCTGGGGCTGTTACTGGTCCTGTTTGCAGCGGTGTCGGTACACGCGCAAAGCGTTAGCGACCAGCTTGCGCCCGCGCCGGCCGGCGCCGTCCAGCTACAGGGTTGGCTGGGCGCGAAAATGGATCTGTGTCTGGCCAAGCGCGTCATGGCGCAGGACGTCGCCCGACTCGTGCAGCCGTTCCAGGCGCGGCAGGAAAAAGATGCCATGGGCTGGCGCTGCGAATATTGGGGCAAGTGGTTCACCTCGGCGGCGCTGGGCTACGGCTACGCGCCCACCGCCGCCAACCGCGCCGTGCTGGACCAGGCGGTGCGCGAGTTGCTGAAAACGCAGACGCCCGATGGCTACATCGGCACCTATCGCAGCGATTGTCACCTCGGCATCTGGGACATCTGGGGCCGCAAGTATGTGCTGCTCGGCTTGCTCGCGGCGCACGAGCAACTGGGCGATCCCGCCGCGCTCGCGGGCGCGCGCCGCGTGGCGGATCACCTGCTCGCCGAGGCGCCGCCCGGCAAGGTGAACATCGCCGCCACCGGCATTGACGTGCTCAAGGGCCTCGCGCCCAGTTCCCTTCTCGAACCCATGGTGCTGCTCTACCAGCGCACCGGCGAAAAGAAGTATTTGGCTTTCGCCCAGCAGATCGTCGCCGATTGGAACGTCCCCAATAAATTCACGCCGCAAGGTCTGCGCTTGGTGGAGAACGCGCTCGCGGGCACGCCGCCGCTGAAGATCGGTTCGCCCAAGGCCTACGAGATGATGTCGTGCTTCGAGGGGCTCTGCGAACTCTACCGCGTCACCGGCGAGCGCCGCTATCTTGAGGCCGCCGTGAAATTCGGACAGAGCATCCGCCAGACCGAGCGCATGCTCGTCGGCTCCGGTTCCAACCAGGAACTCTGGTGCGACGGCGCGCGTACGCAGACCGAGGTCCTCGAACAACCGCTGGAGACGTGCGTCACAGTCACGTGGATGAAGCTCTGCCTGCAACTGCTGCGGCTCACCGGCGATCCGGTCTGGGCCGACGAACTCGAAATCTCGCTCTACAACGCGCTGCTCGGCGCGATGACGCCCGACGGCACGTGGTGGGCCTATTTCTCGCCGCTGACCGGCCAGCGCGTGCCGAGCACCGAGCAACACAAGGACGTCGGCTTGAGCTGCTGCGTCGCCAACGGCCCGCGCGGCCTGCTGCTCACGCCGGGGTGGGGTGTGATGACTTCCGCGTCCGGCCCGGTGGTGAATCTCTACGCCATGGGTGTCTCCACCACCAAGCTTGCGGATGGCACAACCGTGAAGCTTGTGCAGGAAACCACCTATCCCGTCGGCGATCACGTGACGCTGAAGGTGTTGCTCGAGCAGAAAAAGCGCTTCACGCTCGCGCTGCGCATCCCGGCGTGGAGCCGGCAGACGCTTCTCACAATCAACGGCGAGGCGGTCGCCTGCCAGCCGGGCACCTACGCGCGGCTGGAACGCGAATGGTCGCCGAAAGACAAAATCATTCTGCGCCTCGACCTGCGCGGCCGCGCAGTGCCCGCGCCCAGCGGCGCGCCACAGCTCGCGGTGATGCGCGGCCCGGTCGTGCTCGCGCTGGATAACCGTCTCGTCCAGCCGCAGGCTGTCGCCGTGCGGTTGGTGACCGATGCCGCAGGCTGCGTGCCGCTGTCGCTCGCGACGAACAAACCGGCCAACGTCTGGATGGCCTTCGATGTGCCGGTGGAAGTCCGGCCCTCGCACTTCTTCAATCACCACCAGCTCAAGCTCACGCTCTGCGACTTCGCCTCGGCAGGCAACGGCTGGAGCGGGCAGAACCTCTATCGCGTCTGGCTGCCGCAGCCGCTCTTTTTGCAGCAGGCTTTTGTGCCCGACACCTGGAAACTGATGTATCCCAAAACCACCGAACGCCCGGTTATTCTCGGCGGTAAGTGAAAGGAAAGCGGACCATGACGAATCTGACGCATCGCGTTGCCGCGTGTCTCGCGCTGGCCGCGCTGACTTTTCCAATGGTTGGAAAAAGCGCCTCCTCGACTTTCCAGCCGAGCGAAGCGAGACGGGCCGCCCTTGGCGGCCAATCCTTGGAAAAGTCCAAGCCCAACATCGTCGTGATTCTCGCCGACGACCTTGGGCGCGGCGATTACAGCGCGTTCGGTACGCCGGACATCCGCACGCCGCATATCGACCGCCTCTGCCGCGAGGGCCTGACGTTCGACAGCTTCTTCGCGAACAGCTGCGTCTGCTCGCCGACGCGCGCGGCGCTGCTGACCGGCTGCCATCCCGACCGCGTCGGCGTGCCCGGTGTGATCCGCGACGAGCATCCGCACGATTCGTGGGGTTGTCTCGCGCCGAACGCGAAGCTGCTGCCGCAGGTGCTCAAGCCTGCCGGCTATCATTCCGCGATTGTTGGCAAGTGGCATCTCGGGCTCGCCACGCCCAACACGCCGAACGAGCGCGGCTTCGATCTCTTCCACGGTTTTCTCGGCGACATGATGGACGATTACTGGACGCACCTGCGCAACGGCCATAATTTCATGCGCCACAACGCCGAGGTGATTGATCCGCAGGGCCACGCGACGGATCTTTTCACCGGCTGGGCGTGCGGCTACCTGACGGAGCGCGCGCAGCACAAGGACCAGCCCTTCCTCCTCTACCTCGCCTATAACGCGCCGCACAACCCGATCCAGCCGAAGCCCGACTGGCTGGAGAAGGTGCAGAAGCGCGAGCCCAACATGACGCCGGTACGCGCGAAGATCGTCGCGCTGATCGAGCACCTCGATGACGGCATTGGCCAGGTGCTCGCCAAGCTCGACGAGACCGGGCTCGCCTCGAACACACTCGTGATTTTCACCAGCGATAACGGCGGCGTCCTCAATTTCGGCGCGAACTGTGGACCGTGGCGCAGCGAGAAGGGCCACATGTACGAAGGCGGCCTGCGCGTCCCCGGCGCGGCGCGCTGGCCCGGCATCATCCAGCCCGGCGGCCATACGCCGCGCTATACGCTGACGATGGACATCTTCGCGACCGCGTGCGCAGCCGCGGGCGTCGCCGCGCCCGAGGGTATTGATGGCGTCAGTTTCCTCCCCACGTTGCGCGGCGAGACCGGGCCACCTTGCGCGCGCGAGTATTATTTCGTCCGCCGCGAGGGCGGGCCGGCCTACGGCGGCAAGACGATCGAGGCGCTGCGGCGCGGCGACTTGAAAATTTTGCAGGACAGCCCGTTCGCGCCGCTCGAAATGTATGACCTCAAGAGCGACCCGCTCGAGGCGACCAACCTCGTCACGCGTAACCGCAAACAGTTTTTGGACATGGCCGCCGGACTGCGCAAACAAATCCAGCGCGGTGCCGTCGTGCCGTGGCAGGCGCCGGCGCCGTAACTAAAGCCGGCGGCGTGACACGCCGCCCTCCACGCAAACAATCTGGAGGGCGTCGCGTTGCGGCCCCGGCTTCAGCAGAGGCGACTTCCGGTCGCTTTGCTTGATGCGGCCGGAGGCCGCCTCTACGCAATGCGGTTGGCGGCGGCGCGGGAGCTTGGTATAAACGCAGCAACGTATGAACAGGAGCACAACGATGCAGACGACTTCGCGGCGTGATTTCCTCAAACATATCGGCTTTGGCGCGGCGGGCCTCGCGCTCTGGCCGCGCCTCGGTGGCGCGGCGGAAACGGCGGCCGCGGGCAAGCCCAACTTCGTCATCATTGTCGCCGACGACATGGGGTTCTCCGACGCCGGTTGCTACGGTGGCGACATTGCCACGCCGAACCTCGATGGCCTCGCCGCCAATGGCCTGCGCTTCACGCAGTTCTATTCCACCGGCCGCTGCTGGCCGTCGCGGACTTGCCTGATGACCGGCTACTACGCCCAGCAACTGCGCGCGGATCCGCCGCAGGGGTTGTTCCCCAAGTGGGCGCGCCTGTTGCCGCATCATCTCAAGCCGCTCGGCTACCGCTGCTATCACTCCGGCAAGTGGCACGTCAACGGCGCGCCCATGCCCTGCGCCGATGGCGGCTTCGACCACGCCTATGTGCTGCACGATCACAACCGCAACTTCCACCCGCATCAGCACGAACTCGATGATCGGCCGCTGCCGCCGGTCGCGCCCGGTTCCGGCTATTACACGACGACGGCGTTCACCGACCGCGCGCTGGAATTTCTCGGCGAGCACACCGCGCAACACAAGGCCGCGCCGTTCTGCCTATACCTCGCCTACACGGTCCCGCATTTCCCTCTACACGCGCCCGCCGGGGACATCGCGCGCTACCGCGGCAAGTTCGATGCCGGCTGGGACAGCTCGCGCGACGCGCGCTGGCAGCGGGCGAAGAAGGCCGGCCTCGTCAACTGCGCGCTCGCGCCGCTGGAGACCGATTGCGTGCCGCCGTGGAACCTCTCGCCCGAAGAGCTCAAGAATGAGATCAGCGCCGGCGAAGCGCCGCGCCCCGTGCCGTGGAAGGTCTTGACCGACGAGCAGCGTCGCTTCCAGGCCTCGAAGATGGAAATCCACGCCGCGATGGTGGATCGCATGGACCGCGAAATCGGCCGCGTGATCGAGCGGCTCAAACAGATGGGTGCGCTGGAGAACACGATCGTCATGTTCGTCTCCGACAACGGCGCGAGCGCGGAGCAGATCATCCGCGGCGACAAGCACGACAAGAACTCTGCGCCCGGCTCGGCGCAGTCGTTCCTCTGCCTCGGTCCCGGCTGGTCGAGCGCGGCGAACTCGCCGTTCCGCAAACACAAATCGTGGGTACACGAGGGCGGCGTCGCCTCGCCGCTGATTGTCCACTGGCCGCGCGGCATCGCCGCGCGCGGTGAACTGCGCCACGCGCCCGGCCATTTCGTGGATGTGCTCCCGACCGTGGTCGAGCTCGCGGGCGGCAAGCCGGAGACCGTGCTCAACGCGCCGGATACGCCGCCGCTCGCAGGCCGCAGCTTCGCCGCCGCGCTCGCGAAGGATTGTGCCGTGCCGCGCGACTTCATCTACTTCCACCACATCGGCAACAGCGCGTTGCGCGTCGGCGATCTCAAGATTGTTCGCGCCGGCGAGCAAGCGCCGTGGGAGCTCTATGACCTCGCCAGCGACCGCTGCGAGCAGCACGACCTTGCCGCGTCGCAGCCGGAGAAGCTCAAGGAACTCGCCGCGCGCTGGGAAAAACTCGAAGCCGACTTCCGCAAGCAGGCCGGCCCGCCACCCGAAGGCGGCAAGGGTAAAGGGAAAAAGCAGAAGGCGAAGAACCCTGCCGCCAAGCGAGAGGATTAGGCCTTTCCGCGTCTCATGGGAAAAGGCGTTTCCAGAAGGATGGCTTCGGCAGGGGTGGCCGTTGTGGCCTCGCAGGGAACCCACGAAAAATTCCGTCCTGATCAACGGCATCGGCAAAGTCGCAGAAGTCCATGTTGGCGAGCGCAAGATTGACCGCCACGGCGCCAACCTCGGCCGGAATTACCCGGAAGGTGCGGCCCGGCGCGTGGAGCAGATCCACCACCAGAATGGCTTTTTCCGGATGGTGGAGTGCCACGTGGTCGATGAGGAAGGCATGCGACCGGTTTGGCGCCTCCGTGGGCAGGGCCGGGAGCTGTTGTGCTTCGATACCCGCGAAGGCGGGGTCGTTGATGATGTCCACATGGACTTTGAAACCTCCTGAAGGTTGTTGCAGGGCGGTGCAGACGGCCTGCCACGCAGCCTCATCCGTAAAGTCGGTCCGCAACACCAAGGAGTCTTTAGTCGCGGGAAGTTTCATCGGAGACACCTATGGGTTGCTTTGCATGGCATGGGCGCAGGAACTCCTGGCGAGCTTTCGCGCGGAGCCTTTCAATGTCGAGCATGGCGGGTTTTGGTGTGCGCGGGTCATAAAAAGAATCTGGTGCGGAGAATTCGGCTTGCTGCGTAACCGGAGATGAATGAGGCGGCGGCCACGTAGGGGAAGGCAGGGGCATGGAAGTGAGCCGCGATGGGAATGGAAAAGACGGCCAGAGCGAGATAGATGGCGCATTGGACAGCGGCCTCGATGACGTTGAAGGTGACGAAGAGGACTGTTGCCAGCACGGTGCCGATGAGGCAGGGCACAAAGACGCTGGTGAAGGAGCGCGGAACGAGATGCGCCGAGATGAGCCACGCGCAGCCTCCGGCGAGGACGGCCGAAACCGCCGCCCACAGCAGCAGGGTGAAGATACGTTTCATGTTATCCGGGTATCCATTTGTGGAGACACTCGGTGCAAATCCAGGTGCGCTCCCACTCATCCCTTTGACGCATGCGTTGCGCAAGCGTCCTGCGGCGTAGCGACCGCATGCTGACGGCGGCTGTGGCCGAGGGCACAAAGACGGCGCAGATGCCGGCGAAGAAACTCACCCGATCGGGCACCTCGAGCCACACGATCAAGGCACACAGTCCTGCGATGGTCAGCGGCACGACGAGAAATCCGACGACCCAACCGACGAAATCCAGAGGATCGATAATGGGCGGCGCCGCGTCTCGTGCCCACTGGGGGGCGCGGTATTTTTTGGGAGGAGGCTGGTCCGGAGGGTGCCGGCGGCTCTCCAGATAGGCGAGGCGCTCCAGGGTGGGCGTTGTCGGCTTGCCTGCCCTGCACGGAAGCGGGGAGCGCAGACACGCCGCATCCTGGCACAGGAGTACGTGTGGTGACTGGCACTTCGGGCAAATCATGAACTCGGTTGCTTCCTGTAAATCACTCTGTGACGCCTGACCTTGTGGGGTTTTTATCACCGCGGCACAGTAGAAAGGCCCCGCTATCTTGACAAGTGGAAAGCAACTTGTTTCGTGAAAAGCCGGACACCTGGGGCGCTTCGTGATAGGTGGGTGCAGCGGCAGGCGCGCGGGGCTTGTGCATTGTGTGGGGTGCTGCAATAAAGCTGTCGCGTGCCCCGTTGGTGCGTTGTACGCTCCGGTCAACAGGAACAAGCAGCATGACGACAACAAGGTGGCATCCGTTTTTGAAGCACAGGGGCGGGGACGCGGCGGGTGCTGCTGGTCATGAGGCAACTTCTGGGCGCTGCCCGGTGCCAGCTTTTTCAATGCTCTGGAAGAGTGCTCTTGCCGGTTTGCTGCTGCTGCCCGGCTACGGCAGCGGAATTGATGGGGCTTTGGATATCGGTGCGCGTCGCGAACTGTTCGTGGATCGCTACCTCATCGAGCGCCTCGATGGCGTGCGCCTGAAGTTGCACGAGCCGCGCGACGAGGGCGAGGTGCTGCGCTACGACCAGCCGTGGGAAGGCCCGTTCTGCGCCTACAACACGGTCATTTACGATGGTGATCTCTTCCGGCTCTATTACCGCGGCAAAGTAGTTTCGGCCCGCGATGGTGTCGGCGAGGTCGCCTGCTACGCCGAGAGCAGGGACGGTGTCCACTGGGTCAAGCCGAAGCTCGGGCTGTTCGAGGCCGCGGGCTCGCGCGAGAACAACATCGTGCTGGCGACGGCGGGTGTGACACACAACTTCAGCCCGTTCCTCGATACGCGGCCCGGCGTGCCGCCGGCCGAGCGCTTCAAGGCGCTGGGCGGTCTGCACGACAAAAAGGAGCCGGCCCGTGGCCTGCGCGCTTTGGTCTCGGCCGACGGCTTACGTTGGAAACCGTTCCGCGACGAGCCCGTCATCACGCAGGGCGCGTTCGATTCGCAGAACGTCTCCTTCTGGTCCGCCGCCGAGCAGCGCTACATCTGTTTGCTGCGCATCTTCGCGCCCGGCCCCGCCACCGTGCCGGGTAAGAAGCCGCCGAGCCTGCGCACGGTGGCGCGGACGACCTCCGCCGACTTCATCCACTGGAGCGAGCCGGAGCCGATGCGCTTCGAACCGGCGCAGGAGGTGAACCTCTACACGACGCAGACGCATCCCTACTTCCGCGCGCCGCATCTGCTCATCGCCACCGCCGCGCGCTTCATGCCGGGCCGACAGGCGCTCACCGCCGCCGAGGTGCTGCAGATCCAGGCCGGTGCCGCCTACTTCAAGGATGCGTCCGACGCGGTCCTGTTAACTTCGCGCGACGGCCGTACCTACCAGCAAACGTTCCGCGAAGCGCTCATCCGGCCCGGCCTGCGCCCCAACGAATGGGTTTCCCGCACCGGCTACCCGGCGCTCAACGTGGTGCAGACCGGCGCGAACGAAATGTCGCTCTACGTGAATCAGGACTACACCCAGCCCACCGCGCACCTGCGCCGCTACGCGCTGCGTCTCGACGGCTTCGCCTCCGTGAACGCGCCCTACGAGGGCGGCGAGTTCACCACCAAGCCGCTGCGCTTTTCCGGTCGCCAGCTCCTGCTCAACTTCGCGACGTCGGCCGCGGGCAGCATCCGCGTGGAAATCCAGAACTCGGACGGCCAGCCGCTCCCCGGTTTTGCCGCCGCCGACTGCAAAGAGATTTTCGGTAACCGGCTGGAGTGGCCGGTGAGTTGGAAGGGCGGCGACCTCGCAAAGCTTGCCGGTCAATCCGTACGTCTGCGCTTCGTGATGAAAGACGCCGACGTGTACGCGCTCCAGTTCGCACCGACGGAAGGAAAATAGTCATGACAAACAGTGTGTGCTGTAAATTGTGGCGGCGAGTGGGCCTCGTCTTGGCCGGCGCCGCGCTAACTTTCCCAATGGTTGGGAAAAGTGCCGCTCCCGGTTTCCAGCCCTTGGAATCCGGCTCCGCCAAGGCTATGCCGGACAAGAAAGTGCCGCCCAATGTCGTCATCTTGCTCGCCGATGATCAGGGGTGGGGGGACTTGAGCTGTCACGGGAACAAGAATCTGGCCACGCCGCAGATTGATTCACTCGCGCGCGACGGCGCCATGTTCGACCGTTTCTATGTTTGTCCTGTGTGTTCGCCGACGCGCGCGGAATTCCTGACCGGCCGCTATCATCCGCGCGGCGGCGTCGCTGGCGTCTCGACCGGGCAGGAGCGGCTGAACACAGACGAACAGACCATCGCGCAGTTCTTCAAGGCCGCCGGCTACGCGACCGGCGCGTTTGGCAAGTGGCACAACGGCACGCAGTGGCCCTATCACCCGAACGCGCGCGGCTTCGACGAATACTATGGCTTCTGCTCCGGCCACTGGGGCACCTACTTCGATCCGCCGCTGGAGCACAACGGCAAGGCGGTGCAGGGGCGCGGCTATATAATCGACGACCTGACCGACCACGCGCTCGCGTTTATCGAGCAGAACAAAGCCAAGCCGTTTCTCTGCTATGTGCCGTTCAATGTGCCGCACTCGCCGATGCAGGTGCCGGACAAGTATTGGGCGCAGTATGCCGACCGCGAGCTGGCGTTGCGCGGGACCAAGGCGGCGGCGGAGGATATTCAGCACACCCGCGCCGCGCTCGCGATGTGCGCGTGCATGGATGCGAACATCGGGCGCATCTTGCAACGGCTCGAAGAACTCGGCCTGCGCGAGAACACCATCGTTGTTTACTTCAGCGACAACGGTCCGAACGGCCAGCGTTGGAATGGTGGCATGAAGGGCACCAAGGGCTCGACCGATGAAGGCGGTGTGCGCGTGCCGTTCCTCATCCGCTGGCCGGGCCACATCTCAAGCGGCGCGCGCGTCCCGCAGATCGCCGGTGCGATTGATCTGCTGCCGACGCTCGCCGATCTCGCGGGCGTGCCGGTCGCCAGCCGCAAGCCGCTCGACGGTGTCAGCCTCAAGCCGCTGCTGCTGCGCGGCCTCGATGCCGACTGGGCCGACCGCACGATCTTCTCGCATTGGAACAGGAAGGTCAGCTTGCGCACGCAGCGCTACCGCCTCGACACCGAGGGCAAGCTGTTCGATATGCAGAACGATCCCGGCCAGACGCGCGACGTTGCCGCGGAGCGGCCGGAAGTGGCCGCGAGCCTGCGCACTGCCGTGGCGCAGTGGCGGAAGGATGTGCTCGCCGGACTGAAAGAAACGGATCGTCCGTTCACCGTCGGCTATCCCGATTTCCCGCTCACAACTTTGCCCGCGCGCGATGGCGTGCCGCACGGTGGCGTCGAGCGCAGCGCGCATGCGCCGAACTGCTCCTACTTCACGAACTGGAAGAGCACCACAGGCTCCATCACGTGGGATGTCGCCGTCGAGACGCCCGGCCGTTACACCACGGAAGTTTTCTACACCTGCGCCGCCGCCGACGTGGGCGCGATGCTCGAAGTGAGCCTCGGCGGGATCCGTGCCACGGCGCAGGTGACCGAGGCGTTCAACCCGCCGCTGCGCGGCGCAGAAAACGACCGCGTGCCGCGCAAGGGCGAATCGCTCGTGAAAGATTTCAAGCCGCTGCGCTTCGGCCCGCTGGAGCTCAAGCAGGGCCGCGGCGTGTTGACGCTCTCTGCGCTGACCAAGCCTGGTACGCAGTTGCCGGACGTGCGGCAGATCGTACTGAAGCTGGAGGCTGGCAAATGACCGGCGTATCACCGCTGGGGGGGGGGCCAAGTGTGCCGCGGTGCTGCTGGTCGCGGCGCGTCTGCGCCACAGCGCGGGCACGCGTAGGGGCACAAAACAATATATGGATATGAAACGGTTCCAACCCAAGTGGGCTGAGGCAGCATGAATGTTTTGGCCTACGGGGAACCCCGTGGGCCAACCAGAGGAAGCACCACCAACGACCGATAAGGAAAACTCACCGAATGTGCGAAAAATCTGGACACAACCATGAATAAACACCGGGACAGGACGCGGGCGCAGCAACGCGAACAGGGCCTGCCGCCAACTCCACTAGACGCTGTCGTGCGGTCGCTCCAGCTCACGGAGCTGTTCGAGCCGCTGGAGGATGTGATGTTCTGGATCAAGGATCGCGACGGGATCATCTGCTGGGCGAACCGCACGTT
>CAIWHP010000015.1 GCA_903912445.1 uncultured Lentisphaerota bacterium | reverse complement strand
CCCGAGTTCGCCAGTTGGGCGGGTAAAACAGTCATAAGTCCTTGCAAATCAACAAAACGATCTCAAAAGTCTTGACTACATTTTTAGTTTTAGCGGTGCATACGGAAGGTGCAGTTTCATTCGCGACAGGAGTACGGCCAGCTCCTTTTCCGGTTTTGACACGATGCGGAAATTGATGGCATGGCCTTGCCGGGTTGGCAAGCGGACGTCCATGGAATGGATTTGTCTCATCTCGATCAGGAATTGCCTGGCTTCATCTCCCAGGCCGCTGGCACCCATCCAGTGTTCCAGCGTCCGCCACAGGCACAGGGAAAGAAAGCACACCAGGATATGCGCCTCAACCCGGTGCTGCAGATGGTGATAGATCGGACGGAGGGCGAGGTCGCCCTTGAGGTCGCGGAAGGCGGACTCCGCTTCCGTGAGTTGAATGTACCACCGCCAGAGTTCTGCCGGGTCTTCGCAACTCGTATTGGTGCGCAGGATGTACGCGCCGTGGATCTTCCCGGCCCATTCGAGTTGCCCGGGCTTCTCGTTCAGGGCGAGGCCGCACGCCTCCCCCTTTTCATTGAAAAGAACATCGCATTCAAAATGTTTGGACGCCGAGGGATACCGCTCGCTCAGCCGGCCAACGCCCTGCTGGACAGACTGCGTTTTTGTGGACGGCTTGCCGGCCAGCTGGCGACTTCTTTTTTCGATGCAGGCCCTGAACTTTTCAAGCTGCCGCTGAAGCATCGCCTGCTCCTTCTTGGCCCGCTCGGCGCTCTTGCACAGGACGTATTTCTCGTTGCCGCCGCCCTTGACAAGTTTGACGCTCAAGCCCTCGCGGATGGACTGCCAGCCCTCGCCGTCATGGAACTCGGCTTCGTATCGTTTCAGCAGGCTGCGCGGCGCGCCCATCAGGTAAAACGATTCCCGCGCCTCAAGGAACGCGATGTTCTCCTCGCTGGACATCCCCCGGTCCGTCACCCAGACACGGTTGGCGTGCCCGTATTTCTCCTCCATGAGAGTCACGATCTCCTGCAGCGTCGTCGTATCGGCGCGGTTTCCCGCAAAAACCTCGTACCCGACCGGCATCCCGTCGGGCGTCACGACCAGGCCGACGCAGACCTGCTTACAGTCGGGGCGGTTGTCGCGCGAATAACCCCGCTGAGCAAGAGGATTCAGTTCGCACGCCCCCTCAAAGTAGGAGCTGGTAACGTCGTACAGCATGAAGTCGAGCTTCGTTCCGAACCATTCGCCCCAGCGTGACTGAAGATGGGCGCAGACCGCATCCTTGTGCGCGAGGATCTCATCAAGGCCCCGGTACATCCGTGTCAGGTTCACCTTGTCCTCATCAAGCCCCAGCACATCGCACAAGGCCGTCTTGGGCAGCCATTCGCCCGCGATCGCGTTCTCGGTGTCCTGCTCGCAGAACTTCGCGGTCGCCAGGATGCAAGCGATCAGATCCCACCGGATATCCTCGCGCCCTTCCGGCATCAGTCCCGCGAACAGTTTGTCCAGCCCGAGCCTCCGCCAGACGGCCAGCGCCACCCAGACCTGGCCGAACTCCCTGACCCGGTTCACCTCGATCCCGCTGACATTGATCTCACGCCACTCGGGAAGCGGCTTGGTCTTCTCAAACAAGTCTCCCTGTGCGCCATCCCTCCGCCCGTCCAGCAAAGCCTCGATGTCATCCCACGAGTGGTAATAATCCTGATCCGCGGGATCAAGCTTCCCCAGATACGACACGATCCGGTGCCTCGGGCCGTTCGCGGTCCGGATGGTCTTCGTCAATGCCCAGTAGTCGTAGACCTCGCCGCCTTTATTCCTCGGTATCCGTTGTAAAAACATGCCCTGATTGTAAGACGCAAATAGGCCGTTTTCAACGCGGTGGTCTTGACTACATTTGACTTTTTGGAAAAACGGCACCTGATGCCAGCAAAAACCAACGCTTTCTTTGGCTTTCTACGCCCCGCTATGGTTTGCGTCGATCAAAAATACTTTCAGAATCGTTGCAACTGGCGAACTCGGG
>CAIWHP010000014.1 GCA_903912445.1 uncultured Lentisphaerota bacterium | reverse complement strand
GGCCGGCGCGGGAGCCGCCGCGGGCCGGTCGGTCAGCAGCGCGCCCATGCGGATGCCGCCGATCTCGATGGAATCGCCATGCTTGAGCTGGATGGAGCCCGTGACCTTCTGGCCATTGACCAGCGTGCCGTTGGCGCTGTCGAGATCGGTGAGGATCCACTGGTCGCCCTGCGGGTTGATCAGCGCATGCCGCGAGGAAACGACGGGATTGGGGATCTGCAGGTCGCACTCGTCCTTGCGCCCGATGAGAAACTCGCCGTCGGGCAGGTCAAGGTCCTGACCAGCCAAAGGGCCGGATTGGAAGATCAATTTTGCCATATGTTGCTCCTGTATTATTCGCTCACTTGGGTTCGGGCAGTTCCAATGTTCCTAAATCCTTAACGGTGTCCACGACGCGCAGGTTACCCAATTTGTCCGGGACATGGAAATGCGGCAGCAAACCCTTGCGTTCGTTGTTGGCCACTTCCTGCCGCACGATTTCGCGCGTGACCAGCAGCTGCCAGGCCGGGCCGACATTCTCGAAGCGCGCGAGCTTGATCGTGCGGATCTGGATGTCGTTGTGAACGCTGGCATCCTGCAGCGTCACCGGCCGCGCCCGCACCTGCTGGAAGATGGCCTGCGCCCAGCCAGCCCCGCCCGAGACGCCATCCATGCGATGGATGCGCTTGATCTCGTAGAACGGCTCCGACTTGCTGAGAATCTCAAGGATGCTCTTCCAGTCGTTGGTGGCCAGCGAGCTGGCGCTCCGGTTGAGCGTCATGCCCTCATAGAACATTTGCGGGAACAGCAGCACCAGGTCGTATTTCGCGGTCGGCAGGTTGTTGAACTCGAAAGAGTGGCCGTCCTTGGACAGGGTGGCCTTGAAGCAGCGGATCGTCTCGCTGTTCGGGATGGCAAAGGCGCCGAGCAGCGGCAGCTTCGGGTAGCCGATGTGGCCGCGCAGTCCGCCCGGGTCGCTCGCGTCGGGCGCGGTATAGAGGCGGCTCGACTGCTTGGTGCCGGTGTGGGCGTCGTCCTTCTTTTCCTTGGCGCCGGCCTGGCCGAGGCCGGCGGCCACGGTCAGCGCGAGCAGGGTGCGGAGCCAGCGGGTGGTCATTGGAAATCCTCCAGGCGCAGGCCCGGCGTGTTCGAGCGCCGGCCCTGCGCGATATCCAGCTCGGTTTGCATCTCCGTCGCGGCCGGGTGGCCGGGGAAGCGCTTGATGAGTTCCGCCGCGAGCGTCTTGAACTCCTCGAGGCGCTTGAGCGCATGGAGGCAGCGGCACTCGAGCGCCATCGCCTGCGGCAGGTAGTTGGAGATTTCCACGTTCTTGCGATAGGTCGAGAGCACGCGCAGCGCGCGGTTGAAGTCGCCGATCGAGGTGTAGAACTCGCCCTCGCCGATGGGGTAGTCGCCGGCGAGCTTGCTCAGGGGGAATTCCAGCTCCCATTGCGCGAGCGTCTTGCGCGCCTCCTCGACATCGTGCACCTTGAGCATCGTGTGGAGGGTTTCGTAGTAGGCGGCCTCCCGCACCGCCTGCTTGCGCCAGTCATCGACGGACGGCGCGATGGCGAAGAGGCGTTCGCCCTTGCCGCCGCGCTGCTGCCACTTCGGGAGCCGCTCGTCCTTGGCGGGCTTGCCCTTCTGCGCCGGGTTGCCGATCATCGCCCCCTTGGCGAGCGTGCCGGATTTCTTGCCGAGGATGTCCTGCGCGCCGCTGTAGAACTTCGCGGCATCCTCCGCCTGGCCGGCGTAGCGCTCGACATCGCCCTGGCGGATCATCACGAGGGCGATCTCGTTGGAGCCCGCGGCCGTCGCGCGGAACGCGGCCGCCAGCTTGCGCGCTTCCTCGGGCTGGTTCAGTTCGTTGAGCGTGAAGTCCACCTTGGTCATCTGCCACAGCAGGCGTCGCTCGCGGTTGGTCCCGTCCGCGCTTTCGAACTTCGGCAGCCACCCTTCGGCCTGCTTCTTGTCGCTGTAGCGCATCAGCTCGAAATAAATGTTCTCCAGGCGGTAGCGCTCGGCCGGCGGGCGCCGCTGCAGATCGGACCACGACCGCTCAAAGACCTCCTGCATCACGCTCAGGCCCGCGAGCGGCTCAGCGGTTTCCGAAAAGATGGTCCACAGCTCGTCGTCCCATGTTGCGCACGGGCGCTGGGCGGCGGGCACGGCCTGGCAGCGCGCGAGCAGCGCCTTGCGGTATTCGACGCGGTCGTTCGGGGAGTTGATGGTCGCGCGCTGCGGCGTCCGGGCGAAATACACCGTGCGCTGGCTCTTGCGCACGGTCGCGCCCTGCGTCACCGTCAGCCCGACGCTGTGCTCGCCCTGGCCCGCGAACAGCCAGTTGAGCTCCGGCCCGTTGACCCGCAGGCCCGGCTCCGGCTCCCAGGTGTAGGTGGTGCCGGCGGGCGCCTGCGCGGCGCCCAGCGCCTGGAGCGTGAAGTTGCACCACGGCCACGAGCGCAGCCAGAGGTAGCTCGAGCACACCCAGCGGATGGCCGCGGGCGTGGCGCCATCGGCCAGCTCGCACTTCAAGACGCGCGCCTGGCCCGACTGGAAATAGTCCGTCGCGCGGATCGTGTGCGGCAGCTTGTCGGACGGCAGCTTCCAGCACAGGTTCGCCTCGGCCTCGTCGTTGCCCTTCTTGAAATAGAAATATTCCACGCGGTGCGGGCCGGCCGCGAGCTCGACCCACGAGCCGTACTTGCCGCTGCCGCCCTCGGTGCGCTTGTGGATGCCGGGCCAGTTGGCCACCACCTTGCCATCCACCTGCGCCATCGAGCCGTCGCTGGAGATCGTGCAGATGAACGTCTTGGTCTTGCTCGCCATCCGGACCCAGCCGGAATAGTAGGCGGTGAAGTCCTCGTTCTGGCCGAGCTGGTTTTCGCGCTGGCCGATGAAGGGCACGAAGCCCAGCCGCGTGCCGCCCTGCAACGCCTCCTGCGGCAGGCTCAGCGCCGCGGGCATGCTCGCGTGGCCCTGCTTGCCTACCAGCATCAGACCCGGCTTGAAGAAAGAGCCCGGTTTGTTGCCCACGCGCGTGAACGTGCCCGACGGGCGGAAATAGATCGTCGCCAGGCCCTGCGCCGGCTGCTCGAACACCACCGCGATGCCGTCGCGCGGGTTGTACCAGAGCACTTCGCTCTTGAGCGTCTTGCCCTGGGTGTCGATCACCACCGGGTCGGGTGCGGAGCGGGGGAGCAGGCCGCCATCCGGGATGACGGCGATGACGCCCGCCTCCGGCTCGTTGGGCGAGGCCACCAGCTGCACCTCGAACCGCACCGTCGCATTTTCGACCGGCCAGTTCGTCGCCGCCGCCGCCGCGCCGGTGCCCACCAGCCCTGCCGCCAACGCGGCGGTCCAAGGTTTGGGAAAACGGGGCGCCAGGCGTTCCAAGGTTTGGAAAGCGGCCGCGCACAGCTCACGAAGGTGGTCGTTCATGGTCGGCGATCCCGGGCGTCAGGGTGGCGGCGCCTCGCTGAGGGCTTTGAAGTATTCGGAGTTCATGTCGCGGTAGGCGGGGGGCGAATCGTCGGCGGCGGAGGCCAGCTGCTCGTCCGGACCGCGTCCGCTGCGGCCCGTCGGAATCTGCGTGGCGCCGCCGGCCTGCAGTTCGGCCTGGGTGCGCTTGAGCGCGGCGATCGCCTTGCGCTGGAACTCGCGGACCTCGCGGATGGGCAGGCCCTTCTGGATGGCGACCTCGGCGTCGCGCATATAGCGGGCGGCCTCGTCGAGCGAGCCGGTGCGGAGGTGGCTCATGGAGGCCTTGGCAAAGAGCGCGTCGGCGTTGCGGCGGAGCATCGCCTGCCAGCCGGCGTCGTTGCCCTTTGCGTCGGTGTCGCGGCGCGGGCCGTTGCCGGCCATGCCGAGCTCGTCGCTGTAGCCGCCCATCTTGCCGCCGCCGGTCGCCTTGGCCTCGGCGTGGCCTTCTTCCTGGACCTGGCCGCTCTGCATCGAGTCCTGGGTCATGCGTTTCTCGATGTTGTTGTCGCCCTCGTTGATCTTGCCGGAGCCGGCGGCGGTCTCGCCGTCGGACATGCCCTGGCGGCCGACGAGCGACTTGCCGTCCTGCTCCTTGTGGTCGGGCCGCTCGTTGCCGCTCTTGCCCTGCGCGGCATAGTTGGCGAATTCGCCCTCGGCGATGCCCCAGCCGTTGAGCGTGTTCTGCGCGCTGCCCTGGTTGGTGGCGGAGTCGTCGGCCTTCTCCTCCTCCTTTTTTTCCTGTTCGAGCAGGTCGCCGATGATGTCGTTGAATTCGCTCGGCAGGGTGATGAGCGGAATCTGCGGCAGCTCCTGCTTGTCGAAGGCCTCGGTGTCGCGCTTCTTGTTGTCGGGCTGGCTCATCAGCCACATTTCGAGATCGTCGGCGCGCTTGCCGGCGGCTTCCAACGCGCCGAGCACCCAGTCTTCTTTCTGCAGGCCGAGCTCGGTGGTCGGGTTGGATTCGGAGCCGGCGACCTGCTCGATCTCCTCGTAGATCTGGTTGACGTCGGCGACGAGTTCGTTGCCCACCGGCAGGTCGGCGAAGATCTGGAGGTCCTTGGCGATCTGCAGCGCGGCCTCCTTCATGTTGTTCTGCGCCTCCTTGATGTCCAAGGTGAGCTCGTCCACCTTCTTGTCGGACTTGTCGGCCTGCTGCAGCGTCTGGCGGATGTTCTTGGTGATCTCCTTCTGGAGTTCGGCCAGCTTCTTGAGCTCATCGCGCGCCTTGTCCACGGCCTGCTGCAGCTCCGCCATCTTTTCCTTGGCATCCTGCGCGCGCCACTCCGTGAGGATCTTCTGGTACTGCTTGAGGTCGGTGAGCGCGGTCGTCTGCAGCGGCTGGGCCTTGTCGGGCGCGTTTTGCTCCAGCTGCTCGGAGGCGCCGAGCATCTTGGCGGCGACTTTGTCGTCCTTTTCCCCGGCGTCGGCGATCTTCGCGAGGAGGTCGGCGAACGCCTTGTCATTCTGCTGCAGGCTGGTGGACTCCTTGCGGCAGCTCTTGAGGAATTCCGTCGTGTCCTGGGCGAGGCGGTCCTGTTTGTCCACGAGGTCGCGCGCGATCTTTTCCGCCTTGCGCAGGAAGATGCCCGTCGTGTCCAGCGTCTTCTGCTGGCCGATGACGAGGGCATCCAGCAGCGCCACCAGCCCGCTGATCTCGCGGCCCTGCTCGACCTTCTTGATGCTTTCGCTGGTCATGGTCAGCGTCCGCAGGATCAGCCGTTCGAGGACGAGCGCGTTGGAAGCCAGTTCCGGGCGGCCCGCGGCCGGGCTCTGCTGGAGCCGCTGCAGGGTCGTCACAGCGTGGCTCATCGCGCCGCCGTGCAGGTCGCGCATCATCAGCGTCATCCCGCCGAGCGGCTTGCGCGGGTCGGAGATCAGCGCGCCGGCCAGCCGGCGGACGTCGGACTGGACGTCGCTGACCTGGCCCCAGAGCTTCGTGTCGGTGTACTGCTTTTCGACATCGAGGCGGATCGTGCGCTCGACGTTGGCGGCCTGCAGCTCGACCAGCTTGTGGAGCGTGTTCGCCACCTCGCTCGCGGCGCGCGCGTTACTGTTGCTCGCGGCGGCCGCGGCGGAATACACCTCGAAGACGATCGGCGAGGAGAGCGCCCGGTGCGTTGTCAGTCCCGGCGCGACCCGGTCGGTGGCCACCAGCCGGTAGGTGACGGTGTTGGCGCCGGCCGGGAAGGTGAAGTTCTCCGCCGCCCAGGTCTTGGCGAACTTCTTCTCGCCTTGGAGCGGAAAGTCGCCCACCACTTCGGTCTTCGCCTCGCGGCCGTCGGAAAGGACGCGCTCGAGCGTGACGTGGTCGAGCGCATAGTCGTCGTTCACCTCGAACTCAATGCGCGGCGCGCCGCTGATGCCGAGCATCGCCTTGCTGGCCGGCTGGACGATGCGGATGTCCGGCGCTTTGTCGCGCAGGATTTCCAGGTTGAGCAGGGTCTCGACATGGCCGCCGAAGGTATCCTCGCCCACAAGCCGCAGGCTTTCGCCCTCGGTGATGGTGAGGGTGCCGCCGAGCGCCTCGCCGGACTTCTGCGTCAGCCGGCACTCGTTGGTGCCGTTGAGGAGCAGGGCGCTCTGCAGCGGACGGTTGGCCTCGACGAGGACGCGCATGGCCGAGCCCTGCGGCACGATCACAGGCGCGGCGAGGGCCGCGAACTGGCGCGCCGGCAGCGCCGTGGACACGGCCGGGGTGATGGTCACATCCACCCGCTTGAAGGCGAGCGGGGTCAGCGCCTTGATGCCGAACGTGTCGGATTCGGCATCGCCGGCCCGGAAGCGGTACTTGAGGCCGGTGGTGACGCGCGGGAGCGTGTAGGCGAACTCCTGTGCGCCGCCGCGCAGCTTGCCGAGCTGGAGGGTGCTCTTCTTGTCGTCCTGCGGCCAGAGGTCGAGGAGGACCTTCTGGCCGGACTTGCCGTCGGCCTTGAGGTTGAGGGTCAGCGGCGAGCCGATCATCACATAGCCATCGCCGGGCTTGACCTCGAGGATGCGCCCGAAGGTCGCCGGCGGCCGCGCGGAGAAGGGGTTGAGGATGCGCGCGGCGGCATTGAACCAGCCGGGGCCGGACCAGAGCGCGGTCAGCCCGACGATTGCGATGACGCCGGCGAAGGCGCTCCAGCTGCGGAGCCACAGCTTGCGGTCCTGCCACTTCTTGCCGTCAATGGCGCCCCACGCGGGCAGCTCGGCGGCGAGGTAGGCGGAGATCATCGCGTCGTGCTCTTCGCCGGCGCGGCTGAACTGGAGGTAGTTGATCAGGTGGTTGTCGAGCTCCGGGAACATGCGCTCGACGCTGACGGCGATGGCCTCGCGCGGCCGCGGCTTGCGCAGCGCGGCGCCGATGATCCAGAGGGCGGCGCCCGCGGCCGCCAGCAGCAGCCCGCCGCCGATGACCCGGCCGGCGCGCTGGAAGTGCAAGAGCATGTCCGACATCGCCAGCAGCCACAGCAGGGCGAGCGCCGTGGCGCCCGCGATGGCCAGGCGGATGGCCGCCTGCCGCAGTCCGATCTTCTGGCCGACCTCGTCCAGCCGCCGGTAGATTTCCTGTGCTGTCATGGTTCAGCTCCCGTTCATTGAACTTTTTCGATCCGCGCATCCCGCACAAACAGATCGCCCGGGCGTCCCCCGATGGCCATCATATGGATGGAAAGGAACTCGACCGAGTTCCATTTCTCCTGCCCGATGGAAATCTTCTGGCCGTTCATATCGCTCGTCGTGGTGGCTTTCCACTTGTGCGTGTCCGGAAAAATCACGCTCGCCTGTTTCCATTCCTTCTTCACGCCGCCAAAGTCGCCACCGCCGATTTTGGTGGAGAACTGGGCCGGCCCCTCACGCCAGAGCTTGGCCGCGGAGAAATAGACTTGCACCGAGTGGTAGCACTCGCGCAATTCCGGCAGGATGGGGTTCGGGTGCGGCTTGATACCCGGCTTCCATTTGTAACCATAGACGAGGATGCGGCAGTCCGGCCCGGTGCTCCGCGCCCAGCACGACATTTTGAACCGGTCGGTGGATTTGATCGGCGCCGGCGCGCTGTCGATTTTGACACCCATGCCCGGCACCTGCAGCTCGACGTGCGTGCCGGTGAACTTGGCCATCGTCTGCCGGGTCTGCTCGTCGGTGATCACGGTGACGTGGTTGTGGTTGTTGGTGTACCAGCTTTCGCCGTCGAGGTCGTATTTGAAGCGCCAGCCGTCGAGCCCGTTGGAGAAGCTGCCGTTCTTCAGGATGTTGCCGCCTTCATAATATTTATAGACGAAGGGCGGCTCCTTGAAGCCCGTGGAATGCTCCGGGACATAGCCCGGCTCGCCCGGCTGCGGCGCGCGCGCGACGACCTGCCGCGGCAGCATAACCAAGCCGACGGCAGCCTTGGCGCGCTGCTCCAGTTCCGGGACTGGCGCCGGCGCGTCGGCCTTCGCCAGCAGCCCGTTGCGGCCATCGGGGAGGGTGTCGAACAATGGATCGATGTAGAGGGACTTGATCGGATAGGCTGCGGTGCCCGCGGGGCCGACAATGCCGACGACGTTGCCAAACTTATCGAGCACAGGCCCGCCGTAGTTGCCCGCCTGCACCGGCGCCTCGATCTGCAAGAATTTCGGATCTTCGCGCGGGCCGGTCAGCGCCTTCAGCTTGCCCGCCGCGCAGGCGGCCGGACCGCTGAGGACGGGGAAGCCCGCGGCATAGACGGCGTCGCCGACGAGCAGGTTCTGCGGATCCTCGACCGGCAGGCAGGGGAACGCGGCACCTTCCACCTTCAGCAAAGCGACATCGGACTCGACATCGAAGGCTGCGACCTTGGCGGCCCACACCTTGCCGCCGTGCTGGATGGAAAGATCCTGGGCGCTTCCGATCACACGCGAACCGGTGACGAAATATCCGTTGCTGGTGATAAAGAAGCCGCTGCCCTTCGGCGTGAACACGGGCGCCGGTGCGGGGGCGGCCGCTTGCTGGGCCAGCGCCGGCCAAAGAAGGGCGGTCACCAGCAGCCCGCCGGCGATCCCCAGTTGCCACGACTGTTGTTTTCTTTGCATGGTCAATCAAATTAACAGCTGGAATCAGGCCAGATTCCGCCACCGTCTTAAAGTCCATTCTACCACAAGCAGGCCCACCAGTGCAGCCAGAATCGCCCAGTTGTTCCACAGCGTCCGGTAGATGACCCGCTGTTCCTCCAGCTGGGCAAAATGCAGCGCACTCAACGTCGGGTTGAGTTCGTTGATTTCGCAGAACTTGCCGCTGCTGGCCCGCGCCAGCGTCTGGAGGGCGGAGATGTTGGCAGCCTTGGGCATCGTCTCCGGCGTATAGGGGCGCACATAGACGGGGTAGGGCGCGGATTCCACTTTCGTACCGTTGACTTCCGTGCGGACCACGGCCTGGTAGAGCCCGGGCTCCTCCGCCGGCAGCTCCACGATAAAGCCCGGCAGGTGCTTGCCGGCGCTGGTCGTGATGCCCTGAGACTTCATCGTGAGCGGCAGCTTGCGTCCGGCCGGCGTGGTGAGCTCGCAGGTCATCGGCAGTTCGGCCGGCGTCTCGGTCCCGCGCGCCATCAGCCGCGCGCTGAATTGCAGCGCATCGCCCAGGTAGGGGTGATCCGAGCTGCAATAGAGCTCGATGGAGAAACGATCCAGTTCCTGCTGCTCCGGCACCAGCGCTTGGATGAGCTGGCTCCAGAACCGCACGTAGGATTTGCTGAGGAGCGGATTCGGGTCGAGCGACCAGCGCCAGAGCGAATCGCTCAGGACGACGACCACGCGGCCCTGCCCGTAACGCTGCTGGACCACCAGCGGCAGCACGCCTTCCGCCGTCTGCGCCGTCACCAGCACCTGCGCGCCCGCGCTCGGCTTGCTGCCCGGATAAACCGACAGGACGGGCGGCATCACGAACTCGCCCTCGTCCTTCTTCTGGAACGCCGGATGCACGAGGCCGTCGGGCGTGACCGTCACCCGGAACTTGCCCTCGATCACCGGCGGGTGGCCGGCGCGGCTGATCGGCATGATTTTCTTGAGCGGGCTGGCGTCGAAGCCCTTCGAGCCCCACGCCCGCTCACCGCCCATCAGGACCAGGCTGCCGCCGGCCTCCACGTAGGCCACGAGCGCCTCGTACTGCGCCGCCGGCAGCATGTTCTCCTCGAGGTCACCGAGGATGATGATCTTGTAGGTGGAGAGCGGCAGCTGCGTCCAGTCCATCGTCGCGGCCGTCTCGCGCCCGAAGGTGATCCAGCGCTTGGCGACGCGGAGGAAGGAGAGCGACGACACGTTCTGGTTGTCGCCCAGCACGCGGTTGAGGAACTTCGCCTCGTTGCGCGGCACGTCCTCGAGGAACAGCAGGCGGTTTTTCGCGTCGTTGACCTGCACGGTGATCTGCTGCTGGTTGTCGTTCGTGTGCGTCTCGCCCTTCAGCGCCGGCAGGCGCACCTCATAGTTGAAGATGCCGATCATCGGATGCCGGAGCGTGAACTTGATCTCGCGCCGCCCGCCTTCCTCCGGCAGCTGCGTCGGCACTTCCTCCAGCAGCCCGCCGTTTTCATAGAGCTGCACGCGCACCGGCTGTCCCGCGCTCTGGCCATCGATCACCGCCTTCAATTCCGAGTCCCAGCCCACGACCACGCGCCGCGGCGTATCGATCAGGTCCACCCGCACATCCGGCTCCGCCTTCCAGATCCCCGCCGGTTCGAGGCGGACGGTATAGATGGGGCAGGGCCAGTTCGCCGACGCCCAGTCGTCGCGCGCCTCGCGCGTGTCGAGGCCGTCGGAAAGCAGCAGCAGCCCGCCCACCGGCTGCCCGCGGTAGCGGTCCGCCAGCGCGCGCAAGCCTTCGCGCAGCAGCGTCGCCGTGCCGGTGGGCGCCGAGAGGCTCTGGGCCGCCGCGACGGTCGCCGGCTGGCCCAGTTCGGAGGAGAACGGATAGACTTCGATGTCGCACTGCTTCTCCACCTCGGTCACCCAAGGCTGGTTCAGCGTCTCGCGCGCCGTCTTCCAGCGCGTGGGCACCGTCGCGTTCGGGCTCAGGCCCATGCTGCCGGATGTATCCATGGCAATGAGGAAGCGCGGCCGGATCACCTCCGTCAGCGACCGCTTCTGGTTCGGCATCAGCATGCACCAGCCGAGGACCACGAAGAAAAAGGCGCGGACGGGCCACAGGTAGAAGGCCGCCAGCTCGCCCGGCAGGAAGCGCCAGAAAAAGAACACGCCCAGTGCCAGCGCGACGGCGATCGCGCCCAGGATCAGGCTGATCGGCAGCGCATGCTGATAAATGATTTCCATAGGCTTGTGCGCCTCAAAAACAGGGGACGACAGTTACACGATTTCCCGGCCGATGGAAAGCCGAATCCCTGTGCCGGTGCCATCTTTTTGTCAGGCCGGCCTGCCCGGGCACGGATCAGCGGAACCGCCGGATCCTGCCGCGAAGGAAGGCCCGGGCACGTTCCCCGGGCGGAGGTCGCCGTGCGGCGCCGGCACCGTGGATTTGTTTTGCGTCAGGCGGGACGCTCTGGCAAGGTGTTCACGTTTCGCTAAACGTTTAGGAGTTCCTGTATGAAGATCTCTTTCCGTCCGCTGCTGCGGATTTTCGTTTCCGGCCTCGCCGCCGCCCTGCTGGCGCGCGCCGAGGTCATGAACACGCCGGTGCCAGGGACAACCAACGCCCCGCAGGTCGAGGCCCGCGCCGACGAGGTGCTCAAGGCGATGGACGCCTTCTACCGCGGGCTCACAAGCCTGACGCTGGATGTGGATGTCCAGCTGCACATGGAATCGGAAGGGATGAAGCAGGAGATTGCGAGCGGCTGGGGCGTCGCGCTGCAGCGCCCCAACAAGCTGGCCATCAACTATAAGTCCGGCCAGAACCAGTTCACGTTCGTCTGCGACGGACGCCTGATCAACGTCTTCATCCCGATGATCAAAAAATACCTGGAGAAGCCCGCCCCGGCGAATCTCGACACGCTCTTCAAGGAGCAGTCGGAACCGGCGCTGCTGCTGCAGCAGGGCGTGCCGTTCTTCGCCTCGCTCATCGCGCCGGACCCCCGCGCCCGCCTGCTGGAGGACGTGGCGACCGTCACCTATGCGGGCACGGAGATGTGGCAGGGCGCCGCCTGCCACCGGCTGCATGGCGCACAGAGCCAGTTTGACTGGGATCTCTGGATCGAGTCCGGCAAGCAGCCGCTCGTCCGCAAGGCGCTCATGGACATGGGCAAGTCCGCACGCCGCATGGCCGAAAAGGTTCCGCAGATGAAGCAGGCCCTGTGGCAGATCGAGATCCAGTTCAACCAGAACATGGTCAACCCGACCCTGACCGACGACGCCTTCAAGTTTGCGCCGCCAGCCACGGCCAAGAAGGTGGACTCGTTCCGCCCGAAGCAAAACGAGGAAGAATCGCCGAGTCCGCTGATCGGCAAGCCGGCACCGGCGTTCGAGCTGAACCTGCTCGACGGCACCAAGCTGGCCCTCGCCAAGCATAAGGACAAGGATGTGGTGCTGCTCGATTTCTGGGCCACGTGGTGCGGCCCGTGCCGGAAGAGCCTGCCGATCCTGGCCAACATCACGGAGCAATTTAAAGACAAAGGCCTGGTCTTCTACGCGCTCAACCAGCGCGAAAATCCGGAAACCATCAAGGACTTCCTCGGCAAGCAGCCCTTCAAGCTGACGGTCGCGCTCGATGCCGAGGGCAAGGTTGGCGAAGCGTACGGCGTCGATGGCATCCCGCAGACGGTGCTCATCGACAAAACGGGCGTGGTGCGGGCCGTCCACATCGGCTACGACCCGGCCATGCGCGTGCAGCTGGTGAAGCAGATCGAGAATTTGCTGGCCGGTCCGCGCCCGACGCCTGCCGGCGAGGTCAAACCCGCCAAGACCGAGCAGAAATAACCCGTCCGGGCGCGCGGCCCGATCGCCAGCGGGCGCACACCGGCGGCCGTGCCAGGGCGCGGCGCGAAATCGGCTGGCATTTTTTTCCAAACCTTGGAACACTCCGGCGCGCCGTTTTCCAAGGCTTGGAAAAGTTAAGCGTAGGCTGTTCCAAGCTGGTCCGCCTGAGGCGGGCCTTGAACAAGCACGGCGCAACGGAGAACCAGAACATGGAACAACAGGAAGTTTTAAAGGCGTTTCGGGACACAGAGGCTTTGTTGAGCGGCCATTTCGAGCTGCGGTCGGGGCTGCACAGCGACCAGTTCTTCCAGTGCGCCCTGCTGCTGCAATATCCGCGGATCGCGGAAAAGCTGTGCGCGGCGGTGGTGGCGAAGATGCGCGCGCAGCTCGGCGCGGACTTCAAGGTGGACGCGGTGATCTCGCCGGCCCTCGGCGGCATCCCGGTGGGCCATGAGGTCGGGCGGGCGTTCGGCGTCCGCGCGATCTTCGCCGAGAAGGAGCAGGGCAAGCTGGTGTTGCGGCGCGCCTTCCAGGTGAAGCCCGGCGAGCGGTTCGTCGTGGCGGAGGACGTGATCACGCGCGGCGGGCGCGTGCAGGAGGTCGTGGACATCGTCACGGCGCGCGGTGGCGTGGTCGCCGCGATCGGCGTGCTGGTGGACCGCAGCGGCGGGACGGCAAAGTTCAGCGCGCCCGTCATCAGCCTCGTGCAGATGACGCCGATGACGTGGCAGCCTTCCGAGTGCCCGCTCTGCAAACAGGGCGGCAAGGCGATCCATCCGGGCAGCTGAGCCACGGCAGACTTCAGTGGTCAGCCGTCAGCTGCCGCCAGCTGAAAAGCGAACAGCCGGTTTTCCTCGCGGAAAACCGGCTGCTGCCTTTAGTGCTGGCGATGCGCTCAGGCTTCGACAACGCCCGGCATGACCATCTCGGCGACTTCGTCGGCGATGTCCTGCGCGGTCTCGGTGGCGATATCCTTGTGCTCTTTCGCTTCGTCTTCGCCGTGGCCGTGCTGGCCGTCGGCCCAGGCGATGGCGATATCCGTCACCCCGATGAATTCAAACGTGGCGCGAATTTCGCGGGTCAGCCCGTCGCGCGCATCGTCTTCCTTGAACTCGTCGGCCGAGGCGATCAGCAGCACGAGCTTCTGGATGTGGTGCAGGGGCTTGATGAGGGCCTCTTCAAACTCGAAGGTGGCGCCGGGGGCGACGACCTGGTCGAGCCACGCCTTCATGATGGCGGGCATCGAGAAGTTCCACATCGGCATGGTCAGGACGACGACGTCGGCTTGCTTGAGCTGCTCGGCATGCGTGCGCGAGTAGGCGGTGGCATTGTATTCGCCCGTGGTCGGCTTGTAGCCGGCCTCGATGACCGGCTGCCAGACGCCGCGGAAGGCGGGCAGGGTCAGAAACGGCGGGGGGCTCTGGTAGAGATCCACGTTGGTGACGTTGATGTCGGGATTGCGCTCCGCCAGCCGCATAAAGAAGGCGGCCGCCAGCTGTTTCGAGACCGATTCCTGGACCGGCCGCGGATTCGCGCAAATGTGCAAGACGTTCATAAGGCTCCTGTTTTTTCCGCGGGCGATGTTGCCAAAATCCCGGCGAAAGTCACGCGGAATCTTTTGCCGGGCGCAAAATCGGGCCGAAAATCTGTTGGACACGGGTGGGGTGGTTTCGTTAGCGTCCTGCGAAACACGGCGCACGCACGCCGGAGAGGAGCAGCATGGCAAAGTTTGCAATCGGATTGGATTACGGCACGAACAGCGTCCGCGCGCTCGTCGTCAATGTGGCGAACGGCGCCGAGGTCGGCGCCGCCGTTTGGAACTATGCGCATGGCGAAAGCGGCATCCTCCTCGACCCCAAGCAGCCCGACCTCGCCCGGCAGCATCCCGCGGATTATGTGACCGGCATCGAAAAGACCATACGCGGCGCCTTGGCCGCTGCGAACAAGACCAAGGGGTTCAAGGTCTCCGCCGTGATCGGCATCGGCGTGGATACCACCGGCAGCACGCCGCTGCCCGTGGATGCAGCGGGCGAGCCGCTCGCCTTCAGCAAGCAGTTTGCGAAGACCCCGTCGGCGATGGCTTGGCTCTGGAAGGACCACACCGGCCACGCGGAGGCCGCGAAGATCACCCAGCAGGCCGCGCGCCTGAAGCCGGAATACCTCGCCAAGTGCGGCGGCACCTATTCTTCGGAGTGGTTCTGGTCGAAGGTGCTGCACGCGAAGCGGGAAGCGCCCGCGGTCTTCAAGGCCGCCCATACCTGGGTCGAGCTCGCCGACTGGATTCCGGCGGTCCTCACCGGCACGACGCATCCGGCGCAGCTCAAGCGCTGCATCTGTGCCGCGGGCCACAAGGCGATGTTCCATGAGGGGTGGGGCGGCTATCCGGCGGCAGCTTTTCTGGCCGCAGTGGATCCGGCGCTCGCCCGCGTGCGCCACTCGTTGCCGGATGTCGCCTATGACGTGGCCGACGCTGTCGGCGCCCTGACCCCCGCCTGGGCCGCGCGGTTCGGCCTACTCGCCGGCATCCCGGTGGCCGCCGGCGCGTTCGACGCCCACCTCGGCGGCGTCGGCTCCGGCATCGCGCCGGGCGTACTGGTCAAGATCCTCGGCACGAGCACCTGCGACATGGCCGTGGCCCCATTGTCCCAAAAATTACCCGACATCCCCGGCCTGTGCGGCATCGTGCCGGAGTCCATCCTGCCGGGTTACTACGGACTGGAAGCCGGGCAGTCGGCAGTCGGTGACATCTTCAACTGGTACGTCAACCGCATCCAGCCCGGCGGCGGGGAGGCCGGCGGCCACGCCGCGTTGACCGCCGCCGCGGAACAACTGCGGCCCGGCGCGAGCGGCCTGCTCGCGCTCGACTGGCACAACGGCAACCGCACGGTGCTGGTGGACCAGCGCCTGACCGGCGCGCTGCTCGGCCTGACGCTGCACACGACGCCGGCGGAAATCTATCGCGCGCTGATCGAGGCGACGGCGTTCGGCGCGCGCGTGATCGTCGAGCGCTTCGAGGAGTATGGCGTGCCGATCAAGCGCGTCATCAACTGCGGCGGCATCTCGGTGAAGAACCCGATGGTGATGCAGATCTATGCCGACGTGCTCAACCGGCCGCTGGAGATTTCGCGCAGTACGCAGACCTGTGCGCTCGGCTCGGCGATGGCCGGCGCGGTGGTCGCGGGCCAGGCCGCCGGCGGCCACGCCAACTTTGCGGCGGCCACCAAGGCCATGACCGGCGTCTTGGCGAAGCGCTTCACGCCGATCGCGCGCAACGCCAAGGTCTATGAGCAGCTCTATCAGCTCTACAAACGGGTGCACGATGTCTTCGGCACGCGCGCGTGTGCCGCGAACCAGTTCGCCGTGATGAAGGACCTGCTCGCGATCCGCGATGCCACCCGGAAATGACCATCGGCGCCCTATCATGAAATATTCTGAGTTACGCAAAGAAGTGGTCCGGATCAACCAGGAGATCGTCCGCGCGGGCCTGGTGGTGCTCACCTGGGGCAATGCCAGCGCGGCCGACCGCGCGGCGGGCGTGATGGCGATCAAGCCCAGCGGGGTGGACTACGCGAGCCTCAAGCCGGAGGACATCGTGGTGCTCGCACTGGACGACGGCCGCGTGCTGGCGGGCCGGCTGCGCCCGTCGTCGGATACGCCGACGCACCTGCACCTCTATCAGCAGTTCGCCGGCGTGGGCGGCATCGTCCACACGCACAGCGTGCGCGCGACGGCCTGGGCGCAGGCGGGGCGCGCGATCCCGTGCTTTGGCACGACGCACGCCGATCATTTTCACGGACCGGTCCCGCTGGCGCGCAAGCTGACGAAGGCGGAAGTCGCCAGCGGTTATGAACTGAACACCGGGGTGGCCATCGTGGACACGTTCCGCCGCGGCAAGCTCGACCCGCTGCATGTGCCCGGTGTGCTCGTGCCGGGCCACGCGCCGTTCGCGTGGGGTCGCACGGCGCAGGCCGCGCTGGAGAATGCGGTGGCGCTCGAAGCCGTCGCGGGCCTGGCGCTGGATACGCTGGCGCTGCAGCCCAAGGGCGCACCCTTGCCGCAGCACCTGCTCGACAAGCACTTCCTCCGCAAGCATGGAACGGGCGCCTACTATGGACAAAAATAGCCGTCCCAAAACCGACGCCGCGCCGAAGAAATCGCGCGTGGTGCCGACGCTGCTGCGCCAGATGAACGTGCGCCGCGTGCTCGATGCGCTGCGCCGGCTCGGCGCGGTGTCGCGCGCGGACCTCTCGCGCGTCACCGGCATCAGCGCGCCGACGATGTCGAAGCTGGTCGAGACGCTGCTGCACAGCGGCCTGATCGAGGCCGACCCGGAGATGCGCTATGCCACCGGCCGGCCGAGCGTGATGTATCGCATGGCCACGCGCTCGGCGCAGATCCTCGGCGCGGTCATTGGCATCCGCGAGTGCACCGTGCTGGCGACGGGCCTCGATGGCGTCCTCGACGACCGCCGCACACACGTCTTTGCCACGCCGGATTCCTATGACGTCTTCCTGAAAACCCTCGCCGCCGAGCTGACCGCGATCCACCAGCTCGTCGAGGCGCCGTGCCTGGGCGTCGGGCTGAGCCTGCCCGGCCTGATCAAGGCGGCGGCGGGCGAGATGGTGCTTTCGCCGAACATCCACTGCCTCGACGGGCGCTGCCCGGGCACCGACCTCGCGCAGCGGCTGCAGCTGCCGGTGGTGGCGGTGCAGGAGGAGCACGGCCTGTGTCTGGCGGAGCGGATGTTCGGCGCGGCGCGCAGCGTGGAGCATTTTGCCATGCTCGACATCAGCGATGGCCTCGGGATGGGCGTCATCAGCGGCGGGCGGCTGATCGCCGGCAGCGACGGCTTCGGCGGCGAGATCGGCCACATGACGGCGAAGCTCGGCGGCGAGCTGTGCGGCTGCGGGAACCGCGGCTGCCTCGAAACCGTGGCCACCGACCTCGCCTTCACGCGCGCGCTGGCGCGGCGCACCGGGCGCACGCTGACGATGGACGAGATCATCCGCGAGGCGCAGGCCGGCCGGCTGTCCATCGAGCCGGAGCTCGGCGAGGTGCTCGACTACCTCGCCATCGGCATCGGCACGGTGATCAACGTCTTCAACCCCGCGATGCTCTTCGTCTACGGCCGGCTGTTTGCGGCGCGCGACGGTATCTTCGACATGCTCGTGCGCCGCGTCGGCGAGCACGCCCTGCGGCCCTCCCTGCAGCGCTGCCAGATTGTCCGCGCGCAGGGCAACAAGCGGCTCGGCGCCATCGCCGCGATCATCAGCAGCCACGTCAACACGCTCGGCCCGCTGCTCCCGGCCTGATTTCGTTCACCGCTGGTAGATCGGCATGAAGTGGTAGCGGACGGAGAGGCTCAAAAGCGCCAGCGAGGTGCTGTAGACCTTCGAAACGGTTTCCTGGTCGCGGCCGGCCCACGCGCCGTCGTCCTTCTGCTCGGCGAGCATGATCTTCTCGACGAGCTCGCGCGCTTTCTCGGCATCCTCGCCGCCGCGCTGGTACATGCCCTGGGCGTAGTAATAGGTGCCATAGTAGAAGAACCGCTGCGACGGCTCGACCTTCTGCTCGTGCAGCCAAGCGGCGGTGCCCTTGAGTTCCTCGGCCTCATAATCGCCGCAGACCTGCAGCGCGAGCAGGCCCTCGGACGCGGTGGAAAACGTCGGGCTGTGGCCCGGCTCGTAACCGAAGCCGCTCTTGAGGTTCACGAGCCGCCCGCCCTTGTGCTTGCCGGAATTGTAGCTGCGCTTGATGTAGCCGATGGCGGCGTCGATCGTCTCCTTCGGCACCGTCAGGCCGGAGTTCTTCGCCGCGCGCAGCGCCATGACCTGCCAGACGGTGACGGAGAGGTCGGCATCGTTCGCGTCGGGCGTGTAGCGCCAGCCGCCCTCAAATTTCGCATTGTGCTTGTGCACCTTCTGCGAGCGGACAATCAGGTCGATCGCCTTCTGGCAGCGGTCGCGGATCAGCGCGTCCTGCCGCGCATCCACCCCCATGCCGAGCAGTTCGGCGAGCATCAGCGTGACGATGCCGTGGCCGTACATGCGCGCGCCGTCATACTTCCCGAAATAGCCCGTGGGATCCTGCCGGTCGGCGGCGAGGATGAAGTCCAGCGCCTTGCGCATGGCGCGGCCTTCCGGCGTTTCATCGGATGCCTGGTGCCCGACCGAGGCCATCGCCATGAGCGCCAGCGCCGTCATGACGCTCGCGTTGTCCTTGCTCTTCCGGTCCATCTTGCCAATGGCGCCATCGTCGTCCTGCTTGGACATCAGGAAGCTGATGCCGCGCACCACCGCCCGGTCCACCGCCGAGGTCGCGCTCAAGCCCGGCCCTTCGGCGCGCGCGCTCAGGCCCACAGCCAAAGCCACGCACAGAAACAAGCCTATCGTCCTCGATTTCGTCCTTCGTCCTCGAAAAATTCGCACACACTTTTCAAGCGAGGACGAGAAAGAGGACGACGGCGAAGACGATGAGGCGGGGAAGAAATTCATGGCTGCTTCTCCCGCGCTTTGTCCGCGATGGCACGGAAATAGACCTCCACCATCTCGCGGTATTCCCCGCCCGAACCTTCCCGGCGGCCTTCAAGCAGGTCGCGCGCTAGCTTCGGGGGCAGCTTGCCCCACACGCCGCCGAGGCGCGCCAGATCGGTCGGCAGCTTGCCGGCTTCGCGTTGCCCATCCACGGTCGCCGCGCCGCCGCCCTTGCTCTCGCCCTGCGAAATTGCCTGCTGGCCCGGCGTCAGCCCCTCGCTGCGCGCGCTGGCCATCGCCTGCGCCTGCGCCTGTGCCGCCGCCGCCATCGCCTGGGCGGCGGCGCTCTGGCCCGGCTGCCCGCCGGGGCCGGGCGGCTGCGCGCCGGCCGGCTGGCCGGGGCTGGCCGGGG